>JAYVGE010000258.1:0-3526 GCA_043772515.1 Flavobacterium sp.
GATGAAATAAATGATGCCTTAATCACAGATACTGCTACCAATGCTAATGTGGTAAAATGGGATAAAACAACTAACAATCAAACTCAAAAAAGAAATTTAATTCAAATAGATTATGTTTTGCCATTAGGCAAAGGAAGTCAGTTTGAAGCTGGATATCGAGGAGATTTTACAAAATTAGCGACCGATTATGAAGTAAAAAATGATGGTGTAATTAATAATAATTTTACCAATACGCTCGAATACAAAGAGAAAACCAATGCACTTTACACGCAATATGGTTTTAAAGTAAACAAATTATCAGCACTTTTCGGACTCCGTTGGGAAGATTCGAACATAGATATCAATCAATTGGTTACCAACGATTTTAATAATAAGAAGTATAATAATTTCTTTCCCAGCGCATTTTTTACCTATGAACTTTCAGACGAAAGCAGCGCTTCTATAAGTTATAGTCGAAGAATTCAAAGACCAAGAGGAAGAATGCTAAATCCGTTCAGTAATTTATCGAGTAATGTCAATATTTTTATGGGAAATCCAGATTTAGACCCAGCTTATACTGATGCTATTGATTTAGGTTATATCAAAAAATGGGAAAAACTGACCTTTAATACTTCATTATATGTGAATAAAACTACCGATGTTTTTCAATTTGCAAGAAGAGAATCTGGCAAAATTGAAAACGGAACACCTGTAATTATTAGTTCACCTATCAATTTGGCTACAGAATACAGATCGGGATTCGAATTTACATTGAATTATTCTCCTTATAAATGGTGGAAGTTAAACGGAAACTTCAATTTTTTTAGAAACGAAACACAAGGAAACTTTGTTTACACGGATTTTAATGGCAAAGAAATTACGCAAAATTTTGACAATACAGCAACTTCTTGGTTTACTAGAATAACTTCAAAAGTCTCCTTGCCATACAAAATAGACTGGCAGACAAATGCGACCTACAATGGACCGCAAAACAATGCACAAGGCAGAAGTTTAGGGGTTTTTGGTGCAAACGTAGCTTTTAGTAAAGATATATTAAAAGACAAAGGAACTCTTTCGTTTAATGTGAGCGATGTGTTTAATTCTAGAAAAAGAAACATGGATACCAATCTTCCAGGAATTGTAAGTTCTTATTCTGAAATGCAATGGAAAGAAAGACAGTTTAGTTTGTCCTTTACGTATCGTTTTAACAAACAAAAAAACGAACGAGAAAAACAGCCAAAGAAAAATATGGGTGGAGACGGAGACGGAGAATTTCAAGGATAAAAACGCAATTGATTTAATATTTTTGATTAACGATTTGGGTTCTATTCTATTTCATTTCAGGTCTAAAAAAATATTTTATAAAATTGTTGAGATTGCTTCGCTTTTCGCAAAGACACAGAAATGCAATTGATTAAAAAAACAAAACCATCTCGTTTCAAAAAATGAGATGGTTTTGTTTTTTTGAATAACTTCGAAAAAGTAGAAAATTTATTGATCTCAAATATAGTTTAAAACTATGCGCTTTAGTGCATTTCGCTTTTAGCTTCTAAAAAAATAAAACACGAATTCGACTAATTTTCACAAATTAATTCGTGATAATTAGTGGAATTCGTGTTAAATATTACGTTTTCAACCGTGCAGACTTTAAGTCTGCTAACCAAATCTATGGACTTTCAGTCCATAGTAATTTAGTTTCCGCTTTTAATTTTTGCTATATATTGTGTTAATTTTTTTCCGTAAAGCGACTGTGCCACTTTTGGAGACATCGATTTTTGAATTGTATCTAAATATTTGATATTGATATCGTAAATTTCAGACAATGCGATATAGGGTGCCACTTCGTAATCTCTATTATTTACAGCAAAATTAGTAGCATACAAGTATTTTCGTTTGGTATTCGAATCTTGTTTGGCTGTTAAACTATCGACTGCTTTGGTATTATTTTTTTTTAAGGCATTAAATTTTTGTTCTAATAAAGTAAGACTTTCATCATTGAAACGAGCGTTTACTTTTTTGTAATCTTCTAGTAAAACTTGATTTTTAGAACCGGTTATTTTTGCACCCGAAAGAAATTGGTCGAGATTAGTATCTATATTTATGGTGCCCGCTTCTCCAAAAAAGGAAATGTTATTGTCTAAAGAGTTGCTTACGCCTCGATCTAAGAACAAGTAAAGCATCTCGGGCGATTTCATCTCGATGTCGCTTTCAAATTTTGAATTTCCATCGATAGTAATAGTGTCAATTGCTACAAGTGTAGTATCTACAACTCTTTGTATGTATAGGGTTCCTGATTTTAATCCTTTAATATTTCCTGTAAGATGTAGGTTTGTTTCTGTGTCTTTTTTGTTACAGGAAGACAAAAGAATAAGGGTAACGAATGCGATAAAAGGTGTTTTCATTTGTTTTTTAATTTGGTGCAAAATAAATAAAATTGTTGGAATGAGCAGAATTTATTTTAATAGTTTTCATAAAAGAAATCCCAATCTATTTCTAAATTGGGATTTTCTTTTCTATTGTTTTTTGTTATCCTTTTAGCCAAGCTTCTTTTAGTACTATTTTTGAATCATCAGATACTTTAAGGCTTTCTTTTTCTTGGTAAGGTAATTTTACTTTTCCAGTTATGGTTTGCTCTTTGCCTTCTCGCTTTATTTTTATAGAAATAGCCTCATTTTCTTTCCAATTCTGACTTTCAGTTATCAATTCATAAATAGTGTCTAGCGAATACGATTTGCCATTTACAGCCATCAAAATATCGCCTGCTTTTAAGTTTAAACTCGTAAAAAAAGTATTTAATTCTATGCCTGAGGCCACTATGATTTCTTTGGTTTGATTGTTTACAGTAATGTAGGGTGTGTTGTCTTTTAAGAAAATACCCGCTGGAGATTGTACCAAAGTTTTTGCAACTCCTACTTTTGCAAGATACGTTGCATACGGAATAGGAGTTGTTCCTGATACATAAGTAGTTAGAAAAGTTCCTATTTCTGGATAGGTGAGAGCTGTTATTTTTGCAAAAAGTTCAGAATCATTAAAGGGCTTTGTAACGCCATATTCATTTGATAATTGATGCATCAAATCGAGAATTCCTCTTTTGCCTTGGCTATTTTCTCTTATTATTATATCGAGACACATTCCGATTAATGCCCCTTTTTCATAAACATTCAAATATTGATCTTTGTAAGGTGGTACTAGTACATTGGCACTCATGGTGGTAAACGACATGGTATCGTTGAGCGTGTTGGCGTGTTCTATTTTGTCGGCGATACGGGTATAAAATTCGGCTTCTGTAATGAGTCCTTGGTTTATCTGAAAAAGATTGGCAAAATATTCGGTTACTCCTTCGTACATCCAAAGATGTTCTGACATTTTTGGCGCATTATAATCAAAATATTGAATTTCTTTTGAATGAATAGTCAAAGGGGTAAGAATATGAAAAAATTCGTGAGAAACAACGTCTTTCATCGATTTGACTACTTCTTCTTTAGACATCATTTCGGGTAATACTACCGTGGTTGCCGTTGGATGTTCTCAGGCTCCAAAACCTTTT
>JAYVGE010000259.1:0-3516 GCA_043772515.1 Flavobacterium sp.
TAAACCAGCAACATCTGGACAAGCATCGTCTTTGTCATAAACTCCATCTCCATCAGTATCTTTACCTCCAAATTTGAAAGTAATACCAGCAGTATGTTGAAAATAAGAAGGAGAATCGATTACACCGTATATATCTTCTCTATTTCCAAAAGATTTTTTGTAAGCAGTAGTAAGCGACAAACCGATGTTTTCTGAGAACCAAAAAGTAAGTCCAGCTCCTGGGTTTACAGTTCCGTAGCTATCTTTTCCTAAGAAAGTATAACCTCCACCAACTGATAACGAAGGGTCGATTACTTTAGATTTGATCAAACTCATAAAGCTGTATTTTACAGTACCATCGATACCATAATACATTAAATCTCCAGGGTTTGTAACAATGTTACCACGGTTATCATGTCCTGCAGCTGTTGGTCTGAAATAAACTGCTTTATCAATTTTGTTAATAGAACCAGAAAGTCCTACAGAGAAACCATTACCTACATATTTAGATACGCTTAAATAAGAAACTGAAGGAAGAATATTCCAGTTATCTTTAACAGCAAATGGTTGAGAGAAATGCTTCTCAAAAAAATTATGCCCACTACCAGAACTCGTTCTAGTATCAACGGCATTTACTCCAAAAGTTATAGCCCATGGATTATCGCTGTCTTGTGCTTGAGAACTTAAACCCATCACCATCATTACAGCAACTAAGAGTTTGTTAAAATGTTTCATACTTGTTATTTTTAATTAAAATTTAGTTAATTTGTGACAAAAATACCACCTTATTCTTTAACAACAAAATTGGACGCTAAAAAAAACCTACAAAACATAAAAAAAATAGTTATTTAACAACATTAAGAGCCTTTCCAACAGTTGTAAATGCCTGAATTGCTTTATCTAAATGCTCTTTTGTATGTGCCGCAGACAATTGCACTCTGATTCTTGCTTTTTCTTTCGGAACCACTGGAAAGAAGAATCCGATTACATATATCCCTTCTTTCAAGAGATCATTTGCCATTGTTTGTGCCAATTTTGCATCATAAAGCATCACTGGAACGATTGCAGAGTCACCATCAATAATGTCAAAACCCGCTTTTTTCATTCCTGCCTTGAAATAATTGGTATTCCATTCTAATTGATCTCTGAGCGTTGTGTCTTTTTCTAACAATTCAAAAACCTTAATAGAAGCTCCAACAATAGCAGGTGCTAATGAATTAGAAAACAAATAAGGTCTTGAGCGTTGGCGCAATAATTCTACAATCTCTTTTTTGGCAGTTGTATATCCCCCCATGGCTCCTCCCAATGCTTTACCTAATGTTCCAGTAATAATATCTACACGCCCCATTACTCCTTTTGCTTCAAGCGTACCCTTGCCAGTTGCTCCTATAAAACCTGCAGCGTGGCACTCATCTACCATAACCATTGCATCGTATTTATCGGCTAGGTCACAGATTTTATCTAGCGGTGCCACCACTCCATCCATAGAGAAAACACCATCGGTAACAATAAGCTTAAAACGAGTTCCTGCTTCATTCGCTTTAATTAATTGTTGCTCCAAGTCTGCCATATCACTATTGGCATAGCGATAACGAGCAGCCTTACACAAACGCACTCCATCAATAATAGAAGCGTGATTCAAACTATCCGAAATAATACAATCTTGCTCTCCTAACAAAGGCTCAAAAACCCCTCCATTGGCATCAAAAGCCGCAGCATATAATATCGTATCCTCTGTTCCGTAGAAATCGGAAATCTTTTTTTCTAAAATTTTATGAATGTCTTGTGTCCCACAAATAAACCGCACCGACGACATTCCGAAACCATGAGTATCCAACGCATCTTTTGCGGCCTGGATTACTTCGGGATGAGAAGACAATCCGAGATAATTATTGGCACAAAAATTCAAAACCGTTTCTCCTGTCGAAATGGTAATTTCAGCCCCTTGAGGAGAAGTTATAATTCGTTCCGATTTGAAGATTCCGTTTTCTTCAATTGTTTGCAATTCGGACTGTAAGTGTTGTTGTATTTTACCGTACATAGTTTTCTATTTATTTAAAATTTATTTCGTTTTATTCCTCTCTATCTCTTGACTAAATATGTTTTTTTCTACAAATTTACTACATCAATTGTATTACCTATATATACAAGTACTTTTTTTACCACTTTCATTCCCATTTTTTCGATGGCAATAGTGTACTTTTCTAATTGAGTTTGGTATTTTGCTTGATGAACACCTGTTTTATAATCTAATAAAAAAACGTCTCGACCATTAGCCACAACCATTCGGTCTGGCTTTACAGTCTTTCCTTCTTTCTGAATAATCGTTTGTTCATTGAGCACTTCGTTTTCTGCAGAAAAATAATCTTCTAGCTCCCTATGGGTAACAATTTCCTGAATAGTTTTATAAACGACATCCTTTTGAGTACATTTTATCAATCCGCTTTCGACTGCTTTGATAATTGCCAAATCGATATCGTTTTTTGTTTTTACGAACGATAAAATCTCATGTACCACATTTCCATACGCAATGGCTTCTTGCTGATGCGTTCCCCACATTAACGATTCGCGTTGTGCTATTTTTATATTTTTGGGATCAAGTACTTCCAAAACCAAAGGAATGACCTTCGATTTATCGATATGTTTGGCATTTTTTGACTGTTTTACAGCTGTCCCCAATTTATACTCTACAATAGTATCATCATAAAATCCTTGACCGACTAAATATTTAATAAAAAACGACGCCATGTTACTCGGATATTCTCCATCTTTTATTGGTTTTATTTTTTGAGAAATAACATACAATTGCTCTTCAGCTCGGGTGAGTGCCACATAAAGCACATTAATATTATCTAGTAATTCTTCTTGTTTTTTCTCATTATAAACTGTAGCTGCTTCTGCTCCAAATCCTTCTACGGCACTGCTATTATCGATTAAAATTTTTGGCAATCCGAAATCTTGTTCTTCGGCGCTGAGCCACAATTTGTCTTTAGGCTTTCTATTGTAATCTTCTTCTGCAAAAGGCATAATCACCACTGGAAACTCTAATCCTTTCGATTTATGAATCGTCATAATCCGAACGGCATTGTTTCCTTCGGGTGACGGAATACTAAATTTCTCAGCATTTTTGTCCCAATAATTCAAAAAATCCGAAATTCCCGCTTGGTTGCGTACATCTCTTTCCAGAACAATATCAAGAAAATATTGAACGTATGCATTCCCCTCAACTTCTTGATTTTTATTCCTATTTAAAAACGTACTCACGATAGTCTCTACCGCTTCATACAACGATTTTTTTCTACTATTTTGAAAAGAGAGGGCAATATCAAAACCCAACAACCATTTCTCGAAATGCAGCTCTTGCTTGTGATCCATCCCTTGAGCAATAAAATCATGAACCGGTAACTGATCTTGCCCGTTTTGAGCAATATACTGTAAAAAATAAGCCTTAGCTTCTAGATCAGCGCTATTTTTTAGGTATTTTAACAAGTGAATAATCAATCGAACTTCGGTAGCGTTTTGTATCAGCAAGAGATC
>JAYVGE010000260.1:0-3494 GCA_043772515.1 Flavobacterium sp.
TATCAATAATTCGAGTGTAGACTTATCTACAGAAGTCGCTTCTGGAACCAATAAAAATGGAGAACCCCAACCCACAGAATCAACTTGATAATAATCTAATAAAAATTCGTGTTCCTCGGCGGTTCCTACTCCGCCCTGCACAGTAATTTTTAATTCTAATGGATTTATAGGAACATACATTGTTTTTTGCTTCAAGGCTTTCACCATTAAATCATGGGACGATTGAATTAATTGCTCTTTTTTCTGTTTGAATTCTTCCAAAATTGGCCCCAACAAATAACCATCGGTGGCAAAAGCATGACCTCCACAATTGAGTCCCGATTCTACTCTATATTCTGAAACCCAAAGTCCTTTTTTGGCCAAGAAATTTCCCTGAATCATAGCAGAACGAAAGTCACTCACTTTCAGAATAATTTTCTTTTGCAATCTATTATCACAATCTGGAAAAAAAGCAGGGAAATTTTCGAAATAACTATACAATCTTGGATTCATTCCTGCAGAAAGTACTACCGATGAAGAAAGTGTACTATTGGCAAACCCACGAAGCGAAGCATGTGCATCATTGAAAGAAACAGGCAATTGCTCGTCGTTTTTGTAATTATCTTTATCGACTTTGGTCATTATATTGACATCGATGTTTCCTGCAGAAAGATTTGTTTCGAGATAATTTTTTATATTTTCTTTGAATGCTTTTCCATCACCAATCAAATCTTGCAAGCCTTTTTTTATTTCGGACTTATTAGGCAAAAGAGCAATATAATTTTCTAAAGCTATTTTACTCTCCGCCAATTCAACTTTGAAATTTCGAAATTTTTCCTTAACAATTTTATCAACCAAATTCAGATAAGATGTAATGCGTTTGGCACGATGATCTAAAGAATCTAACGCTATTTTTTGGTAAGAAAACTCAAATTTAGAGCTATAAAAAGCATTCATTCTTTCGATTAAATCATCGTCGATAATTGAAATCACAGAAGAAATCCCAAAGTGAGCTACACGAATAGGACTATCAATCGTGTAAGCCAATCCCATAACAGGGATATGAAAAGTATGCGGTGGTTTATTTACAATCATGAGTTTAACTATTTGTTTTTTTATAACAACAAATATGCAAAACGCAAACCGTTTAAAACCTGATAAATATCATACCTAGGACTACTTCTTAAAACGCATTTGTTTTTCTGACAAACAAACTCCATCACAAAACTTTAAATGTTATTAAACTTTCGTTAAGGAATTAAACCTTTGAAATACAAGAAAGTCTTATCTCAATAAACTTTAAAACAACACAAATGAAAAAATTAATTATTGCCTCGTTATTAATCATCGGAATAACCAGCTTTGCTCAAGAATCTAAAGAAAAAACAAACAGAACTACCTCTGAAAAAAGAAGTCCTGAGCAACGAAATGAAAAACATCTAGAAAAACTAACCAAAGAATTGAGTCTGAATACGACGCAAAAAGAGCAATTGGCACATGTGCTTGCAGAGCAAAATACAAGAAAAGAAGCTTTCAAACAGAAACGAGAAGCAAACAAAGCCAATGGTTTAAAACCAACAACCGAAGAAATTGAAGCTACTAAAAAACAAATGCAAGACAACAGAACAGCTACAGAAAACAAAATAAAAAGCATTTTATCGGCAGAACAGTTTGAAAAATGGAATACAAACAAAGAAAAAAGTAAAGAAAAGCTAAAAGCAAAAAGAGCTGAAAAGAAGGAATAAAAGAGCTTAAAACAAAAAACTTCCGATTTGTCTCGGAAGTTTTTTGTTTTAAGAATAGCTAAAAAGCTTTAGAAACTTTGTCGATAGCATTTATCGTAAAATCTAAATCCTCATAAGTAAGTGCATCGGTGATAAACCAAGTTTCGTAAGCCGATGGCGCAATATAAACCCCTTCCTTTAGCAAACCATGAAAGAATTTCTTGAAGGTTTCATTGTCTCCAGCGGCCGCAGATTGAAAATCGATTACCGGATTCGCATCAAAATGAACCGAGATCATAGAACCAATTTGATTAATGGTAAAAACAACATGATTAGCTCTCAGAACCCTTTCGATTCCAGCTCCTAAATAAGTCGTTTTCTCTTCCAATCTTTTAAAAATAGCGCAATCAGTATCTAATGCTTGCAACATAGCCAATCCCGCTGCCATTGCCAATGGATTCCCAGATAAAGTTCCCGCTTGATAAACAGGTCCTAATGGCGCCAAATAATTCATAATTTCGGTACGAGCTGCAAAAGCTCCAACTGGCAAACCGCCTCCAATTACTTTTCCAAAACAAACGATATCGGCATTGATGTTAAACAATTCTTGCACACCTCCTCTGGCCAATCTAAAGCCTGTCATTACCTCATCAAAAATTAATAAAATTCCGTTTGCGGTACACAGCTCACGCAACCCTTCTAGAAACCCCTTAACTGGAGGAATACATCCCATATTTCCGGCAACAGGCTCGACGATTATAGCCGCAATTTCGTTTTTATTCGCTTCTATTAAAGTCGCCACATTATTCAAATCATTGTATTTTGCCAACAAAGTATCTTTTGCTGTTCCTGCCGTTACACCCGGACTATTGGGAGTTCCAAAAGTAACTGCTCCACTCCCCGCTTGTATCAAAAAGGAATCGGAATGTCCGTGATAGCAACCAGCAAACTTAATAATTTTATCTCTTTTTGTAAATCCACGAGCCAAACGAATAGCGCTCATACAAGCTTCGGTGCCCGAATTTACAAATCGTATTTTATCTATATTGGGAACCATCTCCACTGCCAAAGTAGCAATTTGGGTTTCTAATTCGGTCGGCATTCCAAACGAAGTTCCGAGTTTTGCTTTTTCGATTACTGCCGCTACAACAGGTTCGTAGGCATGTCCTAAGATCATTGGCCCCCAAGAATTAATATAATCGATCAATCGATTTCCATCTTCGTCGTACAAATAAGCTCCTTTGGCACTTTTTACAAATATTGGAGTTCCTCCTACTGCTTTAAATGCTCTCACTGGCGAATTGACTCCGCCTGGAATTACTTTTTCTGCTTCAGCAAAAAGCTGACTACTTCTTTGATATACCATTTTTTGGATTTATTATTTTACAATTATGACTTTATGTTACACAATGTTGTTTCCTTAGTAAAGGTTTTGAAATAAAGCGTACAAAATTCGGCAAAGTTATTTTGGTCTTTTTTAAGACAAAAAATATTTAAATAACTGAGCTATTAAACTATTTTTAAACAATATCGCTTTACTTCGTACCTCTCAAGCACAAAAAAGCTAGAAAAAACGAAGTTCACTGAATTCCTATAAAAACAGAAGCATAGTAAAGTAATGGTACAATTTATTTTGAAACATTTACTTAACTTACTTTACAATCAATTTTTGCCCTAACGAAATGCCGTTTTCGGAAATATTATTTTTTGCTCTTAAAGCATCAATTGTAATGTTGAATTTTTTGGATAAAGAATAAAGTGTATCTCCTTTTTGAACTTCGTAATTACTCG
>JAYVGE010000261.1:0-8588 GCA_043772515.1 Flavobacterium sp.
ATTTTGTCGAGATTACCTAAAAGAGTCTCTTTTTTTACTGGATTTTGCAAATCTTGGGTTTCTGCAAACGCCATCGTTTGGTACACATCGTTGGCTAACTCGTCATGTAGTTTTTTTGACATTCTGGTTTCGCTTTGGTAGACGGCTTCTGTTTTTTCGCGTTTTCCTTTAGTTGTCAAATAGTAATAAAGGAAGAAGAGAAAGCCTAGAACCAAAACAGTAATAATATAAGAAGTCAAACTTCTATTTTTTTCTCGCTCTAACTGCAAATCATTCTCTGCTTTTTGAGCTTTTAGTTTTAGGTTTTCGGATCTGTTCTGGTCACTATCATATTTAATCTTTACAAATTGATTTTTGACATTGTTACGTACTTTTAATATGCTGTCATTGATTTGAATATAGTCTCTTGCATAATTAGTATGTTTATTTTTGATAGTATTATTAATTAAGAACGTCAAGGATTCTAATCTTTCGTCTACACTATGAAGAACTGTGGCTGTTTGATAGGCACTTTTGGCAAACTTCTCTGCTTTTTTAGGATTGTTTTCTAGATAATATTCAGCCAAATGCAAATTACTTTTAATACTTCCGTAGGAATCATTGTTCTCTTTTCTAAGTATCAAGGCTTTGCTCATAAGAAGGTGTCCTTTTTGTGTTCGATGTATTTTAAAGTAGGAGTAACCTAAATTATCTAATATTCTAGCTTTTTTTGTAGGAAGTGTATCTAAAAAAGGAGATTTTAAGATGGGTTCTAATAGGGTAATCGATTTGTTATATTGTTTTTTTTGAATGTAAACCGTTGCCTTGTTGTTTTCTATAGAAAGCTTACCCAAAGAATCGGCTGTTATTTTTTTTGCTTTGTCATAATAATATAGAGCATCCTCAAAGTTAAAAAGTTGTTTGGATGAAATTCCAAGTAAATTATATGTTGCGGATTCATAGGGAGAATTTGGAAGGATGAACGGTAATGACTCAATTAGTATTTTTTCACTTCCAAGATAGTCTCCTGTAATTTGTTGAATATTGGCAATTTGTATCGAATTGTAAACAATAGCAGCACTGTCTTTTTCTAATTCATATATTGTTTTCGAATGATTGTAATAATAGTAAGCACTGTCAAATTTTTTATTACTATAACTTAACTCTCCTAATTCTAAAAGTTTTCGAGCTAGAATTGTATTTCTGTTTTTAATATTTTCTGTTTTTGCGGTTATTCTGTTTGCAGTTTGTTTCTTGCAAGAGAGTAGAAAAAATAAAATAATAATAACAAAAATCGGGGAACGTGACATAAAAGTTACTTTCCCCGAAATTAGTAAATTATTCTTAAATAAGCCAGTTTTTAGCTGTTATTTCTTTGGTGGTTTTACGGTAATAGGATCGTCATCTGGTCCTGCCGAATAATTTATGTTGGATGTAGAAGGTGTAATGGTGTCCTTTTTTGTTGTAGGATATTCCCTTTTTTGTTGTGTAGAAATCATCTCTAAATCCTCAATATCTTTTGTGCAAGATGCCATTAAAGTCACTGTAATTACTGCTATAAAAACTATTTTTCTCATGATTATTGTAAATTAAAATTAGGTATAGGAATAGCCGTTCAGTATTTTAAACCGAATTTGTAGTGACTATTCGTTAATAAAAGAATAGATTCTGTTTGTTCTCTTGGGAAGTGAAGTGTGCTAAAACAGGATAGTATTATTTATACTTCCCGAATAAACGTACCATGCTGTTTAGTAACACTTTTTTTGGAATTAGTTTCGTACATTTGTTCTTATCGCGAAATAGAACAAGAACTAATTCTGAAGCAAAGGAATGTTGATTTTGCAGAATGATTTCAACGGAATTCCTGTAATTCCTGTAATTCCAACAGATTCCGATAGATTCCTAAAAATCCTGATATGATTACAAAACAAAGTACTCTTGAAGAGTATATGAAGGCTGTTAAATTGAAATATGAAGAGGAAAAGACAAGTGATTATTCTAGTTTTTTGATTAATCCATCAAGAGCCAAACTAAGAACATTATGTATCGAAAGAATGAAAACGAATCTAAGTCCAGATGATTTATTGAGTTTTACTCTTTTCTTCGGGTTTGATTTTGATTTAGAAAATTTGAATAAACTAAAATCTCAAACAGATAAGTTTAGACCTATAGAAACTTTCTTAAAAGGAGAAACAGAGCTGTCAGATATTGAAGGAATTAATATTGCAGCATTTCTTGTAGATTATAATCCAAGACCTTTTAATAGGTTTCTGAAAAATGGAGTTTCTCATGAAATAAAAAAACGGTCTGTTTCTTCCGTAGATAAACAAAATAGAATGGTCAGTAATAATTTTGACCTGGTAGAATCAACAGCAAACAAAGTAAACAATATGTTAGTAAAAAAGAAGATTGTCTTTTTTGTGGTATTGTTATCCTTATTTTTTATGGGGTACACGATAAAAGACATGATTTTTTCAGATAAAGAATGTATGAAATGGGAAACGGATCATTATGAAGCCGTAGATTGCAAGAATAAACAAGTAGGAATTGGTCAGTTTGTTGCCATTATTCCTATTGATGAAAGTACTATTAAGCTGAAAAAATTAGATTCAAACAAGAAGTTACATTTTTTCAAAAACGAGATTCCTATAGTTTGGTATTGTAAAAAAGATGGAACAGTAGAACTTTTTAACTCCCATGGTTTTCATCCCGAAACAGGAAAACCATTAAAACCTATAACACAATACATCATTGACAAATATCAATTAAGAACAAAATAATCAAGAAGTAATAATCGTATTGGTATTAGTTGCGACAGTCATGTTTAACAATATAGAATTGATATATTTAAGTTTTTTTACTTCTGTTAATTTTTTATGAAATTATTAAAATAGCTGTAGTTATTAAAGAATTATGTTTTGTTTGTGATATAAGTCTCGCTTATATTGTGATATTATCAATATATTTGTGTTAGAGTTAAAGCTGTTTCATTTTTTTACTATTTATAATTTTTACAGTACTGATTTTGAATATGTTATAACTACTGTTTAACTAGAATTAATAATGCCATACATTTTACTATGAAAGCAACGAGAAGAGAACACGATTTTTTAGGAGAATTAGATATTCCAGATCATTTGTATTACGGAATTCAGACATTTAGAGCTGTTGAGAATTTTAATATCACGGGGATCCCAATTTCAAAAGAACCTTTGTTTATCAAAGCTTTGGGGTACGTAAAAAAAGCGGCTGCGATGGCCAACAAAGATTGTGGTGCTTTGGATGCCAAAATTGCCGAAGCCATTTGTTACGGAAGTGATCAGTTAATTGCGGGTAAATTTGATCAAGAATTTGTTAGTGACTTGATTCAAGGTGGTGCGGGAACATCGGTAAATATGAATGCCAACGAAGTGATTGCCAACATCGGACTAGAGTATTTAGGACACAAAAAAGGGGAGTATACTTTCTTGCACCCAAACAACCATGTCAACTGTTCTCAATCTACCAATGATGCGTATCCATCTGCTTTTAGAATAGCACTTTATTTAAAAATGAATTCTTTTATAAAAACGCTAGAAGGCTTAGAAGTTGCTTTTGCTGCCAAAGGCGTTGAGTTTAACCGTGTCTTAAAAATGGGACGTACCCAATTGCAAGATGCTGTACCAATGACTTTAGGTCAGGAGTTTCATGCTTATGCTACAACAATAGGAGAAGATATAAAAAGGCTAAGAGATGCCCAAAGTTTAGTTTTGGAAATAAATATGGGAGCTACAGCTATTGGTACCAAGGTAAATGCACCAGAAGGATATCCAGAAATTTGTGTCAATTATTTGGCCAAAGAAGTAGGGATTCCATTAACGCTATCACCAGATTTGATCGAAGCTACTGTAGATACGGGTGCTTATGTTCAAATTATGGGGACTCTTAAAAGAACGGCAGTTAAAGTTTCTAAAATCTGTAATGATTTGAGATTACTAAGTTCAGGTCCAAGAACAGGTTTCAACGAAATCAACTTGCCAGCACGTCAACCAGGTTCTTCTATAATGCCTGGAAAAGTAAATCCTGTAATTCCAGAAGTGGTAAATCAGACTTGTTTTTATGTCATTGGGCAAGATTTAACCGTAACCATGGCGGCCGAAGCAGGACAACTGCAATTGAATGTTATGGAACCAGTTATTGCTTTTGCCATGTTTACCTCCTTAGATTATTTGTCGAATGCCATTCAAACTTTAATCGATAAATGTATTGTTGGTATTACAGCCAACGAAGAGCATTGTTATAATTTGGTAATGAATAGTATCGGAATTGTTACCCAGCTAAACCCTATTTTGGGTTACGAACTTAGTGCCAGCATTGCTGGGGAAGCTCTAAAAACGGGCAAAAGTGTACACCAAATTACTGTTGTCGAGCGTAATCTAATTACACAAGAGAAATGGAATGAGATTTTTTCTATCGAAAATTTAATCAACCCTAAGTTTATTACATCTTAAAGGTCAGTTTAGGGTATAAGTAAATATCTTAAAATAAATCGTACAATTACTTCCCTATTTTTCTATTTTCATCGGAGTTTACTGAACTTCGTTTTCTCTAGTTCTTTTGTCCTTGCGAGACGTTGCTAGGCACGAAGCAAAGCAATTTCGTTAAAAAATAGTTCAATAGTCAAGTCATATCAAACCCAATTATACCATTAGTGTTTGTAAATTACTCCAATATCTGCTCCCTCTCCTTTGGAGAGGGTTGGGGTGAGGATAATTTGCGTTGAACTAAAACGTATTAGTCAATGGTATAAAATCATTTTTTCATCACTTTCTTTTTGTAAATATTTAATATTGATAAAGCTTAATTTTGTCTGTAAGTGATTTTCTGTATGCTTGAAAAACGGGTGTTTATACGTATTGTAGAGCGATTTTATTATCGTTCTTTTATTCTTGTTTTTTAGATTTAAAAAATAAGAATTATGGATTGTCAAAAAGCATTGATACTAGAAATTCCATTACGTAATTATTGTATTCACATTAGTTTTGTTGCAACTACTCAAAAAATCACTACTATATTTAGTTTTCAAACTATTCCTTTCGATTTTGAAAGAACCATTACAGCATCTAAAAATGTAGTGATGTACCTAAATTATAGTTTTGAGTACTCCCCTATATCGGTATGCCTTTTATTTAGAGACGAAGAGTCAGAAGAGTATACTAAATCCAATTATAATATAATTCAAATGCTTTCCTCTCCAAAGGAGCGGGCAATGTCATTAAGTTAAGGAATGTATTGACCTCGGAAAGGTCAAATGTTTATAGAAACAATATTCGATTTTACAACGACCCTAGCGGTGTGCATTTTCAATATAATAACACCGCTGAGGTTGGTCGGTATTATTTCTGGGTTTTATAAACATTGAAATCTGCTTGATTTCTCTTGACTTAATTACATTGAAGAGCGTGGGGTAGGGGTAAAAATGATGAATTATACTATAATTGGGGTCATTGAAATGCGTGTTTAACTTGTTGACAAAGCACTCAAAAATAACTGGTTTTTTAGATTATTTCAAATTCATAAAATGATATAAATCGACAAAAATATTTTATTTAATAATTTTAAAACAATCAACAATGAATTTTAAACAAAAACTAAAGCAAGTAGGCGAGAAGCCAGACATGATTCTTATTATTACAGATGAGCAGCGCGCCACACAACATTTTCCGCCAGGATGGGAAGAAAAAAACCTTCCTACTCTTACGTTCCTTAAAAAAAATGGATTTAGTTTTGATAGGGCTTTTTGTAACACTTGTATGTGTTCTCCAAGTCGCTCCACTTTATTTACAGGGATATACCCAGCTAAACATGGGGTTAGTCAAACTTTAACCGAAGGAGGACTTTTATCGCCACAAGAACCAACACTAGCCAATACTGTGCCGAATATAATGAATACGCTTTGGGCAGATGGATATGATGTGCAATATAGAGGTAAATGGCACATGAGTAAAGGAGTTGCTCCCAATGGGACTAAGACCAATTACGGAGATCTAACGGCAGCAGATATTTCTTTATTTGGTGCCATGGGTTGGATAGCTCCTGATGCTGGGGAAGATGTTAATCCATTAAATTTTGGGGGAGGATATGCCAACCATGATGCAAGATATACTGCTGAAGCAATACAATACTTGAAAGAAGTAAAGGCAAAAAGAGCTAAAGGAGATCATAAACCGTACTGTCTTATTCTTTCGCTGGTTAATCCGCATGATGTTCTGGCTTATCCAAACACTGCGGGTACTTCGGGATACCATCCCAATAGTTGGTCGGGTAGAGAAATAGGGCTTCCTGCTACAGTAAATGAAAATTTGCTTGAAAACAAAAAGCCCATGGCTCAAGAACAAATTCTAATTAACATGGCTCTAGGTTTAGGCGCTATAGCTACTCCAGAAGAAAAACTGAATTACATTAATTTCTATGGTTATTTATTAAGTCATGTTGACAAGGAAATTGGCTATTTGATTAAAGAATTATACAAAGAAGATGAGAATGGAGAAAAATTAGCGGATGCTGCAATTGTTACTTTTACATCAGATCACGGTGAAATGGGACTTGCTCATGGTGGATTGCGTCAGAAAACTTTCGTGGCGTACGAAGAAGCATTAAGAGTACCGCTAGTAATTTCGAATCCTATTTTATTTAAAGACCACGGTATAAAGCAATCTATGGCATTAGCCACACTGGCAGATATTATGCCAACATTCATTGATATAGCAAATGTATCAAATCCACCTACAGGACTTGCTGGGACTAGTTTACTACCTATAATGGAGGATGGTACGTCTGTTCAGGATAGTATATTGTTTACGTATGACGACATTAAGGCGGGTTCGAATAGCAATTGGACAATCGTAAGAGCAGCTAACCGCATTCGTTGTATCAGAACAGAAAAGTGGAAATTCGATTATTATTTTGATGCATCAACTGCTTATTTCAAACAGTACGAACTATATGATTTGGTAAACGATCCATTAGAAGTTGCCAATCTTGCTTATGATCCTGCGTATAGTGAAATTAGAAGGGATTTAGAACGACAATTACATCAACTTGAAGTAGAAAAGCTGTGGGTAAATGCTCCCGCAGATGTTTATAGTACTGTGAAATTTAACTAGAATAGTCAAGGAGAAATTTGAAAATCATTAACGTCAAAAACAATACATTATGTCACAAAATATAGATCAAGAAGTGAATACCGTGAATTATCAGAATTTTAACAATCCTACCACTGGGCAAACCACTATTCAAGGAATAAGAGGTGTTTCAGAGTCAGAAAATGTATATATTTCAGGTAGCTTGTTAGGTCAAAATAATGTTATGCAGGGATTAATTTACAAAGGTCTTCTCAAGGATAACGGTAAAGATGGGGAATGGCATGTCGTTAATTTTCCGAGCATTGGGTCGGAAATAGTTACCAATACTTCCTGTTATGGGCCAAATAACGGGCCAGATGGAACCATTCAATTAGTTGGTTCCTATAAAACAACAACAGCTACTAGTAAAGCACCAAGTGGGAACCTAGGGTTTTATTATGAAGGGCCTATAGATGGTTCTGGAGCTTGGATACAGGTATCTCCTAATGGAGGGAATACAAATAATGTTTTTGTTCATAGCATAATGGGAGGATTGGCCGTTGGTAACTATGATGTAGAGAATGATACAAACGGTTACGCTTTTATATACGATGTTGCCACTAAAGAATACACTGAATTTATATTGCCAGATTCAATAACCAACACCTTGTATGGGATTTGGCATAATGGAGGCAATAGCTATACATTAGCAGGGGGCTATTCCAGTCTTGAACTTGGTAAATTGAGCCAAGCATTCCTCGTGGATTATGATGCTAAAACAAAAAGCATAAGTAATTTAAAATCATTTAGTTATAATAATAAAACAATTGTGTCTATAATCACTCATTTTGAAGGAATTACAGTTTCACAAGATAAAGGGTATAATATGCCAGCTGATTGGTTAGCCGTAAATGGAGAGGCTAGTGGTGCTTCGTTTGTCTCTGTAAATCGAAATGCTGACGGATCATTCGGGGAAGCAAATTGGACAGATATTGATTTTCCTAACTCATGTATTACAAGTGCGAACACAGTGTACAGAGATAATGTATTAGGAATTTATGGAACTAAAAGTGACTCTGGTACCACGGTAATTTCTTCATTTACTGCAAAGGTAGATATTGATAAATAGCTTATTTAGAACTACAGTTTTTGAACGTTCAATTATTAGAAACAAAAAACCCAATCTTTCGATTGGGTTTTTTTATAAGTAAGTAATTATAAATTGAGTTTATAAAACGTTTATTTTACTTTGTTAAGTACTGCTTTGAAAGCTTCTGGGTGATTCATCGCTAAATCTGCAAGAACTTTACGGTTCAATTCGATTCCGTTAGCTTTTACTTTACCCATGAATTGAGAATAAGACATTCCTTCCAATCTAGCTCCAGCGTTGATACGTTGAATCCATAATGCACGGAAATTTCTTTTATTCACTTTTCTGTCACGGTAAGCGTAGCACATTGCTTTCTCTACCGCATTCTTAGCAACTGTCCAAACGTTTTTACGTCT
>JAYVGE010000262.1:0-8561 GCA_043772515.1 Flavobacterium sp.
ATTCCGATGGTGTACACTTTAATTCCGTATTGTCGGGCAATATCCGAGGCGGTGTCAGACTCAATAAATCCGGCATTGTTGACTCCGTCTGTCATCAAAATAATTACTTTACTTTTGGCTTTACTGTCTTTTAGACGGTTAACAGCAGTTGCCAATCCCATTCCGATTCCCGTTCCGTCTTTGAGCACATTATCGTATTTTATACTTTTTATTGCTTCCAAAACGACTGCTTTGTCACTCGTTACAGGTGTTTTTGTGTACGCTTCGGAGGCGTACACCACCAAACCTATTCGGTCATTTGTTCTTGCTTCGACAAAATTTAATGCTAACTTTTTGAGTGCTTGCATTCGGTCTGGTTTAAGATCTCGTGCCAGCATACTTCCCGAAACGTCAATAGACATAACAATATCGATTCCTTGGGTAGTTTTGGTTTTGTTACTTACATCTACCGTTCTTGGTCTTGCCATTGCTACGATTAAGGAGCTTAACGCCAATAAACGAAAGACAGTTAAAAACGGTTTGAGTTTGGTTAAAAAAGATGTTGCTCCTTTAAATCCCTGAATCGAACTCATTTTTAATGTGGCCGTTTGTTGGTTTCTTTTAAAAAATAACCAAACAATCGCTACTGGAATTAATAGAAACAACCAAAAAAATTCTGGGTTCAAAAAAGTTACTTTATCCATTATTTACTGGCTATTTTTAGTTCGACAGAAGTCAAAATACGTTCCGACAATTCTTTTGCATAGGCATCTCCTTCTTCATGAAGGATTAAAATTTGTTGCAATCCGCCGTCTTGACTGAACAATAAAATTTCATAATAGAGTTTGGTACTTGTACGGGTTGTTTCGTTTATTTTTGAGAAACTACCATATCCTTTAATTCCTTTAATTCCTTGTTGAGTTTCAAAATCTTCTTGTTTTACAATCATGTTTTGACCTCCTTGAGATTCGAGCATTTTTATACTACTCTCCAAAGCTTTAGGCAATTCTATTTGAGTTTCTTGTTTGAAACTGCAAGTAGAAACCATCAGATAAAAATTGTCAAGAAAACTTCCGTAAGCAAACGAATTCATATCTTTTATCAAGGCCATCCCTTCTTTGGGCAATGTTTTGGACAAATCGATTCTTTTGAGCACTTTTGGCGTTTCGACAACAATACTTGGGTTTCCGTATTCGCTTTTTACCCATTCGCCTTCTAGCAATTCTTTTGTAGGATGCCCTAAAACATTGTCTTTTACAAAATTAAATCCTTTGGCAATCAAGAAATAACCTAGTGTTATCGTGAGCAAAAAAACAACAGAAGCAACGGCAATGGCAATACGTTTATTTCTCTTCTTAAGTAACTGAATCTTAACCTGCTTTTGTCTTTGTGCCTCGTTGAGTAAGGTGTCTTCCTGATTTTCGACCACCACCGGAATGGCATTGTCTAGGGTGAGAATCGCTTTTTGAATCTTATTTCGATCTTCCGAAATTTCGAAATCTAATGGTTTTGATTTGGCAAATTTTACTAAATCGGCTTGCTTCAAAACGCGCTCTAGATTTTCGATAGTTTCTTTGGAAAGCGTCATTTTCTTTTTGACAGATGCAGCTCTAAGACCCATTATCAATTCTGATGTGGTACTTTCCATCGCTGGAATGGCAATTGCTTCCTCGATATAATTTCTTGCAATATCTGTGAGTTCGCTATAATATGCTTTGATTTCGCCTTTCTGCCAAAGTTCTTTTTGTTCTAAAGTATTGAGTAAACTGGTGGCTTTCTCAATTGGTGTTTTGAAGATTTCTTCTTCTATTTTTTTCTTTTGTTGCTTCTTAATAATCCAATACACCAATGCACCAACGGCTAGTAATACTATAAAGAACAACACATATATCCACCAATTCCCCATTTGGCTGGTGGCGGGTGTAATATCTTTTATATCATACATCTTTTGTTTCAAAGTGTCTACCGGCACATTGGCAACCGAAACCAAAAGAGAATCGCTGAGAAAAACCTTATTGTTGATAAGAATTTTCTGGCTTGGAATAATGTATTTTCCGGAATCAAATTGCGTTAAACCGTATTTTTTTATTAATTCGTAACGGTCATTATTCCGAATGGTGTCTATTGGATAGGAGCGAATAACCTCCAAAGCTCCAAAATTCCTTAACTTCGGAAAAACTACTTTGGCAGCAGTATCTACCGAAGTCTTTAGCGTTAGCTTGAACTCGGCTCCAATTTTGTTTTTGGTGGTATCAATACTTGTAACTACTTGTTTTTGTTGGGCAAAAGCAAGGGTTGTAATCAGTATGCATAGTACTATTTTTTTCATCATTTATTATGGAGATTTTCGATTGAAGATTAACGATTTTAGATTTCTCTGGAAAACCTTTGTATCGTTTTACATCAAAAGTCTTAAATCATTTTTAGATTTGTTTTAGCTGTTTTAATACTTGCCACGAAAATAGAAATTAACTCATTAGCTTCTGATTTTGCAATCGTTAAATTATTTAAAGCTGTAATTAAAGCTGCTTTTTCTGCAATTTTTAAACAAACAAGGCTTTCTCTTAATTCTTTTAAACAAATTCCTATTTTATGAATAAAATCTTTGGTGCTTTTGGCACTTTGAGTTTCTCTATAATTTAAGGCAAGTGAAGTTCTAGATCTAATAATTTGTCCCGCTAGATAATTTTCTGCATCGTTTTTCTCCAATTTACTTTCCACAATTATTATAGTTGCTACAAAGTCTATTAATCTGCTTTCTAGTTCTTTTTTATTCACTTTATTCTTTTTTATTTCTCAAACCATAATAGAAAATCATTTTTTCAATCTAATATCTGAAATCAAAAATCGCTATCTCGATTTAAAATAGCCTAGCAATTTGGTCACATAACTTTCGTCTACTCTAGTGTTTACTACTCCCGAACCCGATTTACTAAAGGTGTCTTTAAAATAGGTTACTTTTTCCTGATAGTGTTTTTCGTAGTTCATACGAACCGATTTTGATCCCGTATTAATTAGTTGCGTGTTACCCGTTTCGGCATCGAGTAGGGTTATCATTCCCAAATCGGGTATTTTTTCTTCGCGAATATCATAAACACGAATTCCTGTTATGTCGTGTTTTTTGGCAGCAATTTTTAGGGTGTGCTCATAATCGTCCGACATAAAATCGGAAATCATAAAAACAATGGCTTTCTTTTTCTGGGTTCCAGACAAGAATTTCAAAGCTTGATCGATATCCGTTTTAAGGCTTTTGGGCTCAAATTCTATTAATTCTCGAATGATACGTAGCACGTGAGATCGTCCTTTTTTGGGCGGAATATACAATTCGATTTGATCTGAAAACAAAATTAATCCAATTTTATCATTGTTCTGCGTGGCCGAAAAAGCCATAGTGGCCGCAATTTCGGTTACAATTTCTTTTTTGAATTGACTTTTGGTACCAAAACTTTCCGACCCAGAAATATCAACCATGAGCATCATAGTGAGTTCTCTTTCTTCTTCAAAAACTTTAATGTGGGCTTCATTGTATCGGGCAGTAACATTCCAGTCAATGGCACGAATATCATCTCCATACTGGTACTGTCGTACCTCGCTAAAAGTCATTCCTCTCCCTTTGAAAGACGTATGGTATTCGCCCGAAAAGATATGATCGCTCAATCTTCGGGTTTTGATTTCTATTTTTCGTACTTTTTTTAAAAGCTCTTTTGTATCCATTTTTGAAGAGTGTTTAGTGTACAGTTATTTTAGATTCATGAGTAACTGACCACTTAAAGACCGACCACTGCGTACTAAATTTAAGGTACTTCGATTTCGTTTACGATTTTATTGATAATCTCTACCGAGGTAATATTTTCGGCTTCGGCTTCGTAGGTAATCCCAATTCTGTGACGCAACACATCGTGAACAACGGCGCGAACATCTTCTGGAATTACATATCCACGACGTTTAATAAAAGCATAACATTTTGCTGCTGTGGCCAGATTAATACTTCCACGTGGCGAGGCTCCAAAACTGATTAAAGGTTTTAAGTCGGCCAATTTATACTTTTCTGGGTAACGGGTCGCAAAGATAATATCGAGAATATATTTTTCGATTTTCTCATCCATATAGACTTCGCGAACGGCTTCTTGCGCACGCAAAATCTGCTCTACAGAAACCACTGGATTTACTTTTTCGTAACTTCCTTTTAGATTTTGACGTACCACCATGCGTTCGTCTTCCATTTTAGGGTAATCGATAACCGTTTTTAGCATAAAACGATCGACTTGTGCTTCTGGCAAAGGATAGGTTCCTTCTTGCTCAATCGGGTTTTGAGTAGCCAATACCAAAAACGGACGGTCTAATTTGAAAGTCGTATCGCCAATGGTAACTTGTTTTTCCTGCATGGCTTCTAGCAATGCCGATTGCACTTTGGCTGGTGCTCGATTGATCTCATCTGCCAAAACAAAATTGGCAAAAATAGGTCCTTTTTTTATCGAAAATTCATTTTGCTTAATATTATAAATCATCGTTCCGACCACATCGGCAGGCAATAAATCGGGTGTAAACTGAATTCTGCTAAAAGATCCTTGAATGGCTTGTGAAAGTGTATTGATTGCCAAAGTTTTTGCCAAACCTGGAACTCCTTCGAGCAAAATGTGTCCTTGACCCAATAATCCGATTAGTAATCGCTCGATCATGTGCTTTTGACCGACAATTACCTTATTCATTTCCATGGTGAGAAGATCTATAAAAGCACTCTCTCTTTCAATTTTTTCATTGATTGCTCTAATGTCCAAAGTCATTGTGTTGTCTTCCATATTAGTCTATTTAAACCCGTGTATTTGGTATCTTATTTTTAGTAGTGCAAATTGAATTATTTTTTAGAAGTAAAATGTTAAAGAATGGTTAAAACTTTTCTCTAAAGTCAAATATTATAGCCTCTTTAGGATAGTATTTTTATAATTTTAAGAACTCCCATAAAAATAGTCGGTAATTGCAGCCTGTTTCAAAAAACAATCTCGATTAGAAAAAGACCAGAACTAAAAAAGAGAATTCTCAATTGTACTAATTTACTAAAATTCAAATGAATTAATTCTTAAAATTGATAGCAAAATAAAAAAACATACAAATCATACAAATCATGGGAAATACAGAATCATTATTCATGACATTTACATAAAAAAAAGACATCCCCGAGCGTTTAATTTTACCAAGCTATCGCTTAACTAACAGCCAATTAGCTCAATAAATAAAAAATTGAGTAGATGCGCTTTGTTCAAAATATTGATTTCAAACCATTCCTCTTTGTCAAAGTTTTAAACTTTAACAAAGAGCCTTAACTTAATGACAAGGATCGATAGCATACATTCTAAAGAGTGGCGATTTGATAAAAAAACGAGCAGAAAAGGCAAATAAAGGACTCTAATAAATTACTGTATTGAGAATGAAATAACTACTTTTGACTATACCGATATGCATACCCAAATTTTATTATTGAAAGTGTATTTGGTAAAAGCAACTTTTAACATTGCCCAATGATAAACAAACGCCTACTGATAAAAAACTTACTTGCTCACAATGATGAGAGCAGTTTTTATGACAAAAAGCGCCAGTTAAATTTGCATTCTAGAGAAGGAAAATCTAAGTTTCTGAAACACATTTGCGCACTATCCAATTCGAATCCAGCCAATAATTCCTATATTGTTGTAGGAGTAGAAGACCACGATAATGAGATTGTGGGAGATGATTTTTTTGATGACAGTCGCATTCAAAACTTAGTCAATGCTTTTCTCGAAAATCCACCAAAAATTCAATACGAGAATGTTCCCTTTCCTAATTTGCCAAAAGAAAAGGTAGTTGGTTTGGTGACAATAAAACCCAAAAGCAAAACTTCTTTTTTTAAAAAAGGAATTCATACCATTCTTGCCAACAGTGTTTTTATTCGAATAGGGAGTAACACCGTACCCATCGAAGGCGAAGTCGAAAAAAATTACCAAAACACCGAAACGGTTATTGGCATCGAAAATAATTCCCGAAACAGTATCGAATATACGCTCGATGGGGTAATCGATTTTATGAATTTTCGACACAAAGACATGGCACCAAAATACAAAGTATTCAAGGAATTATTTGTAATTTGTTGGGCTGGAATTGCCAAAAAATATCGAGATAAAATGTATCTGTCTCGCGTTGATATTGAACTCATAAACGAGCAAATTAAGCTATTTTACTCGGCTCAAGACGTTATTACCATTACTTTTGACGAGGATACTTTTACGATTCTAGAATACGTGCCTTTGGGTCTAAACGACAAAACAAGTTACTATCCTCTAGAGAAACAGACGATTCGTTTTTTTGATAATGGATATTACAAAATTGATCGAGAAATGCTTTTTCAACCCCCAAAATTTAACCGAAAAATGTTATTTCATATCTACAATACCAATATCGCTTTGCTCAACAAACTCCAAAAAGGACTTATCTTGACCGATCGGGAACTTCAGGATTTAGAAAACCTGCCTTCGACCTTTATGATTTGCTACCTCAACGGTTTTGAAGAAGCCAAACAAAAACTAATAGATGCCAAACCCTATTTGAAACCTTTTACGCAAGTGTACCTTTATTTTAAAGAGGCATTGCGCATTTTAAGGAAGATGAAATATGATGTGCAGTAATCAATTGAAAATAGAATTAAAATGAGAACACTCGTTATCGGAGATATACACGGTGGTTTACGAGCATTGCACCAAATCATAGAGCGTGCCAAGGTAACCACTGCCGACAAACTAATTTTTTTGGGTGATTATGTAGATGGATGGAGTCAATCTCCCCAGGTAATCGATTTTTTGATAGCCTTAAAGAAAACGCATACGGTAATTTGTATTAGAGGCAATCACGACGAGTTACTTCGAGAATGGCTCGAAAACAATCTCGAAAACATTACCAAAGACAAACGCGACGACAATTTACAATGGTACCAACATGGAGGAGAGGCAACCGTTTTGGCATACGAATCGGTAACACAAGCCGCCAAAAACGAACATATCGTTTTTCTTCAATCTATGGAAAACTACCATCTAGACGAACAAAATCGGTTGTTTATTCACGCAGGGTTCACCAATATGAATGGCATAAATTACGAATATTTTCCCAAATTATTCTACTGGGATCGAACGCTATGGGAAACAGCTTTGGCATTAGACAAAAAAATGAAACCAGAAGATTTACTTTATCCCAAACGATTTACATTGTACAGAGAAATCTATATCGGCCATACTCCCGTTTCCAGAATTGGCGAAACCATTCCTGTAAAAAGGGCTACTATTTGGAATCTAGATACAGGAGCTGCCTTCAAAGGACCACTAACTATAATGGATGTTGACACCAAAGAATTTTGGCAAAGCGAACCCTTGCCAAGTTTATACCCAAATGAAAAAGGGAGAAATTAAAATTTATTAAACTATTTTTGCCTTATAACTAAGTCTTTTGAACATAATGAAAAAAATAATCACACTCACATTATTGATGTCTTTTGGAATGACACAAGCACAACAAGCATTTAAAGGAAAAGGAGATGCCAAATTTAATATTGGTGCCAACATACAAGATGGAGGAACAGGAATTCAGGTTTCTTCAGATTTTGGACTTGGAGAAAACTTATCTTATGGGCTTGTAGGGACCTATCTGCTGGGCGTAACGGAGGTTTTGGGTGACAAACCCAAATTTAAAGATCGTTTTGATGCAAAATTTAGAATCAATGCCAACCTAGGCAGCGTTTTGAAGATAGATGAAAAATTAGATGTTTATCCTGGTTTGAGTTTGGGACTTAAAAACTTTGGCGGACATCTTGGTATCCGCTATTTCCTTACCGACGGTTTTGGAGTTTTTACCGAAGCTGGTTTTCCGATTGCAAAATACAATCAAAACGCATCTGGTTTTGATTATTTGCACAACCAGTTTACTTTTACTATTGGTGCTTCGTTTACTATGTAGAATGTTTGTAACCATATTTCTGGCTAGGATAGTTTTATGTCCTCTTGAAATCTATCATTTACAAATTTTCAAGTTCCTTATTCCGTCAGATACTAAGTTAATCTTTTCGCTATCATAGGCAAATTTTACCTATGACAAGTAGTCTTTTTTAAATAATCGACACTTTTAAGCATAGCAATTAATTCTTTTTCTTAGGCTATTATTCCCTTTTATAACTTTGTTAAAAGTGTCGATTATTTAACCGTAACAGCTTATGTATCTGTAATTGGATTGCATATCCTGTTAAAATAGACTGTGTTTTTTCATCCTAAATATTAAAGATTGATAAAATGCGTCGATATTTATTTATTTTCTATTTGTAAGAAACAGTTGTAAGTCCTTGTTTTGTTACGAAAACAAAAAAAGGAACAAAAAATAAACGTATTTAATAATATTGTACGATTTATTACATATATTTACAATTATAGATACCTAAATTTATAACTAAAACATTTTATTATGTCATTTTCTACAACATTGTCCGTAGGCGGAAAAGATTACAAAGTACTTTCAGTAAGCTATGATTTAGCACAAGAAACTGACGCTTCAGGGCGTCCATCTACAGTAAC
>JAYVGE010000263.1:0-8509 GCA_043772515.1 Flavobacterium sp.
ATACTCAAGCGGCCAACGAGGGCAGACTGTAAATCTGCTGTGTAAACTTCGCAGGTTCGAATCCTGCTCTCCCCACAAAACGCTTCAAGAAATTGAAGCGTTTTTTTTATTAGTAAAGATAGTAAGTCCTAATTAATATTAATGACATTGCACTAGATCTAAAAAAGAAAGCATTGAACTAACCAACGTGGTATAAACAAAAAAAAGAATTCCGTATCCTTCTAGAGGATACGGAATTCTTTTTTTACTGTAGTCCAAAAAAGGAGAACTATTCTAATATAAAACTCACACTAACATTAGATACAATCTCTATTTCGCCCACAGCCATGGTCTCTCTTGCAGGGGCGCCTTCGGCAGCATCCATTGTCATCGATTTCATAGCGCTATACATTGGGCGCGGATAATAATTTTGTGAATTATCTGATATAGTCATCGCACGACCTACTTTTTGACCTAAAACCGACACATAATCCTCGGCTTTCAATTTGGCTTCTTTCATCGCTAGTTTTCTAGCATCTGATTGGTACTGCGCCAATTTTGATGATTGAAATATTACATTATCAATTCTATTAATTCCTTGGTCTACTAAACCCTCCATCAACTGATCGTATTTAGACAAGTCTTTCAACAAAATTTCGATGGTTTGTGTGGCATTATAATTGTGCTTCTTTTTTTCGTAATCGTATTGAGGGTTCAATGATACTCGTTCTGTCTTGTAATCCCCAGAAGGCAAATTCATGCTCTTTATCATCTTTAGCACCGCTTCCATCTGTTCGTCGTTTTGCTTTTTTACCTCTTTGGCATTGTTTCCTTTGGTCTCTACGGTTGCCGAAATAGTTACCTGATCAGGAGTAACTTTTACTTTTCCTTCTCCAGTGACACTTATTTGCGGAACTTGTTTGATTTCTTGGGCATTAGATGACATTGTCATAAATAAAATCGTTAGAATTAATACTGTTTTTTTCATAGTGATTATTTTACATTTATATTGATTAAAAAAATACATTTCAAAAGTTGTGCCAGTTTATAATTTTCCTAGTTTTGCCAGACCGAAAAGAGCCACAATAGGAATAGCCAATAAAAAAACCATCAAAGTATGCTCTAATACTAACTGAGGCTCTTTTAGCAATGTAATCAAGTAACCGCCCATTGCACCTCCAAAATGAGCCGTATGTCCAATATTGTCGTTCTTGGCTTTCATCCCATAAATAGAATACAACAAATACAATATTCCAAAAAGATAAGCTGGAATTGGAATAACAAAAAAGATTCCCAACATCATATTGGGTTGCAATAGTATTGCCGAATACAAAACACCCGTAACAGCTCCAGAAGCACCAACGGCTCTGTAATTATAATCGTTTTTATGAAAAAACATCGTTAGTAAACTACCAAAAATTAAACTCCCAAAATAAATTAAAACAAAAGAAAAGGTTCCTAGGTGTCCCATAACTACAGGGGCAAAAAAATAGAGTGTTAGCATATTAAAAGCCAAATGGCCAATATCTGCATGCAAAAAACCAGAAGATACCATCCGAATTTGTTCTCCTGCACGAATACTTCCTACATGAAATTCGTATTTTCTAAAAAAAAAGAGGTCATTAAAACCTTTGTAACTAATTAGTGCATTGAGAGCAATTATTACAATTAAGATGGGATTCATAAATAATTTATTTTGTATTTTTATTTGTAAATTTAGCTAATATTTTAATGATTAAACACATCATTACAAACAAACAATTTAAGAAACATTCTTTTTTCTTGCGAAAAAGCATTTGAATTTTGGTTCTCATACCGATACTTTTAGAGACACTTATAAAATTTTATAGGACAAGAATTTATTTTTGAAGTCGGTTTCAATTATATTTGTAAAAACATTCCATTAAATGAATTTTATACTCTACCTACTCCTTTATCCTATTTTGTGGTGCATTGCTATGCTCCCTTTTCGATTGCTGTATTTTTTTTCAGATTTAATTTACTTACTTGTTTACTATCTGATTGGGTATAGAAAAAAAACAGTACGCCAAAATCTAGCCTTAGCACTGCCACATCTTACAGCTAATGAACGACTAATTGTAGAAAAAAAATTCTTCCATCATTTATGTGATATGTTTCTCGAAATGATAAAAACCATAACTATATCTGAGAAAGAAATAAAAAAACGTTTTGTATTTACAAATATCGAAGAGTATCAAAAATTAGAAAACTTAGATAAAAGTATTGCGCTGATGTGTGCACATTATGCTAGTTACGAATGGTCGGTATCTATGAATTATTATACTAAAATTCAGGGTTATGGTATTTACAAAAAAATAAACAATCCTTATTTTGATTTGCTGGTTCGAAAAATTAGATCAAAATTTAGAGCCATACTTATAACAACCAAAGAGACTATTCCTGTTATCATTGCAAACAACGCCAACAAAAAGCTTGGGATTTATGGTTTTGCAAGTGATCAATCTCCCAAAATAAATGCGGCCTATCATTGGCAATCTTTTATGGGAATGGAAGTTCCTGTACATACAGGTGCAGAAATGTTAGCCAAAAGATACGATATGAATGTTATATTCTTGAAAACTAAAAAAATAAAAAGAGGTTTCTATGAAGCTAGTTTTGAGATTCTTTCGACAGATTCGAATACAGTTCCAAATTATGAAATTACTGATCATTTTTTAAAACTAGTCGAAAAACAAATATACGAAGCACCAGAGTACTATTTGTGGACACATAAAAGATGGAAACATATCCGATAGAGATTCTCGACTGCACTCAAACTAACAATTTGTACTATTTTATGGTTTTACCACAAATTTAAAGAAAGTGAGTTTGGGACTTTGACAAAGAGTTGCTAACTAAGTAAAGAAAAAAACGGATTTTTGGAAAAGTTAGATAGAATTAATTTATTTAAATTTCAAAGAATTAATACAATCCATTTAAGCCTAGAATTTACTGTAATAAAACATTCTTTTTCCCTTTCTTTTTCAAAAGAAAAAATGGCTGTTTTATTACAGTAAATTCTAAACTTAAATAGCATAAAATGGTGTAATGCTATCTAAGTAAATATTTCAAAACAACCCCTTTACTTAAGAGATATTTAGGTAGCTCGGCTTTTATAAAGAAAACCATTTAGCGACCAACTCTTCTTCTGGTGATTTGGCCTGTTTGTGAATAAACTCATTGGTATCTGGATTATAATCATAATCTAAAGTCCATGTTTTATGATTTTCGGCTAACGCTTTGATGCTATTACAAACAAATTCTATTTCGGCTGTTGTGGTTGTCGGATGAATAGACATTCTAATCCAACCTGGTTTTCTCATTAAATCTCCTAGCGTAATTTGATCAATCAATTTATTAGAGGCTTCTTGATCTACGTGCAGTAAGAAATGCCCGTAAGTACCCGCACAACTACAACCACCGCGAGTTTGGATTCCGAATTTATCATTTAGCAATTTCACGCCCAAATTAAAATGCAATTCTTCGACAAAAAAAGAAATCACTCCTAATCGATCCCGATGCTGACCTGCCAAAATTTTAATATTTGGTATATCTCCCATTGATCGAAAAACAAAATCGACAATTTCATGTTCTCTATTTAAGATATTATCAATTCCCATTTGCTCTTTTAACTGAATCGCCAATGCCGTTTTTATAACTTGCAGAAAGCCAGGAGTACCGCCATCTTCCCTATCTTCGATATTATCGATATATTTGTGCTCTCCCCAAGGATTTGTCCAACTCACAGTTCCTCCGCCAGGACAATCGGGAATCATATTATTGTACAGTTTTTTATTAAAAACGAGAACTCCAGAGGTTCCAGGTCCTCCAAGAAATTTATGTGGAGAAAAGAAAATAGCATCGAGATACGATTCTGGTTCTTCAGGATGCATATCTATTTTTACATAAGGTCCTGAGCAAGCAAAATCGACAAAACAAACTCCGTTATTTTGATGCATTAGCTTGGCTGCCTGATGGTAGGGTGTTTTTATTCCTGTAACATTTGAACACGAAGTAATCGAAGCAATTTTATAAGCTCTATCTTTGTATTTTTCTAATAAAAGCGCCAAATTTTTCAAACTAAAAAGACCTTCTTCACAAGACGGAATTACCTCAACATCTGCAATAGTTTCTAACCAAGAGGTTTGATTGGAATGATGCTCCATATGAGAAATAAAAACGATTGGTTTTTTATCTATCGGGATAGTGACATACTCTTTTAGGTTTTCGGGAACTTTCAATCCTAAAATTCGTTGAAATTTATTGACAACTCCTGTCATTCCTGTTCCGTCGGTAATTAAAACATCGTCGGCGGTGGCGTTTACATGCTTTTTGATGATATTTCTTGCCTGATGATACGCCTTTGTCATTGCCGTTCCAGAAACCGTAGTTTCGGTATGTGTATTGGCTACAAAAGGACCAAACTCATTCATCAATTTTTCTTCGATAGGTCGGTACAAACGACCACTGGCTGTCCAATCGGTATAAGTAATTGATTGCAAACCGTAAGGAGATTCGAACTCCTGATCGATTCCTATTATATTTTTACGAAATTGCTGAAAGTATTGTTCTAATTGAGTTTGCGTTCCTTTTGCTATCATTATATACTTTATTTTTTATCAAAGATATTCCTTTTAGATGAAAATGAAAATTTAATACCTCTTTCTGTTTTATTTTTGATGCTTTGCAAACAAAAAAAGACGTTACAATACCGGTATTTTTTTGCGAAGTACGAAGCATAAAAAGAACTGTTTTATTAAACGAGAAAACCCTTTCGGAGTTATAAACTCTAAAAGGGTTTTGTCTAAAAAGATAGTGTCCTAAATTCTGGCAGCCGCTTTAATTTCATCTATGATTCGCAAAGCCAAATCATCTGCCTGCTGCTGACTCGATGCTTCGGTATAAATACGAATAATTGGTTCTGTGTTTGATTTTCTTAGATGAACCCAGTTTTCGGCAAAATCAATTTTAACCCCATCGATAGTAGTACTATCTTCGTTTTTGTATTTCTCGGTCATGGCAATAAGAATGGCATCAACATCTATTTGTGGCGTGAGTTCAATTTTATTTTTGCTCATATAATACTCTGGATAGGAAGCTCGTAAAGCCGAAACACTTATCTTTTTGTTAGCCAAATGCGTCAAAAACAAAGCTACTCCTACCAAACTATCGCGTCCATAATGTAACTCGGGATAAATGATGCCGCCGTTTCCTTCTCCTCCGATAATAGCATTGTTCTTTTTCATGAGCTCGACCACATTTACTTCGCCAACAGCGCTGGCTTCATAGTGTCCCTTATGTTTGTTTGTTACATCTCGTAAAGCACGAGAAGACGACATATTAGACACTGTATTTCCGGGGGTATTACTCAAAACATAATCGGCACAAGCTACCAAAGTATACTCTTCTCCAAACATTTCACCATCTTCACAAATAAAAGCCAAACGATCTACATCGGGATCAACCACAACGCCCAAATGTGCTTTTTCTTTGACAACCAATTCCGAAATATCGGTTAAATGTTCCTTTAAAGGTTCTGGATTGTGCGGAAAATGACCGTTAGGTTCACAGTACAATTTTACAACCTCGACCCCCATCAACTCTAATAATCTCGGAATAATAATTCCTCCTGATGAATTCACACCATCAACAACAACTTTAAATTTAGCTGCTTTTACCGCTTCAACATCTACCAATGGTAAGTTCAACACTTCATCGATATGAATATCCATATAGGCATCATTTTGAGTGATTTCGCCCAAGTTATCTACATCCGAAAAACAGAAAGCTTCGTCTTCGGCAATTTGAAGTATTTTTTCGCCTTCAATTCCGTTTAGAAATTCTCCTTTTTCATTCAATAATTTCAAGGCATTCCATTGTTTTGGGTTGTGCGAGGCAGTTAGGATTATTCCACCGTCTGCTTTTTCCAAAGGAACCGCTACTTCAACTGTTGGCGTTGTAGAAAGTCCTAAATCGATTACATCAATTCCCAAACCAATTAAAGTATTGACCACCAAATTGTGTATCATAGGCCCAGAAATACGTGCGTCACGACCAACAACAACCTTCAATTTTTCCTTTTTTAAATACTCTTTTAACCAAGTTCCATACGCCGAAGCAAATTTTACGGCATCAACTGGCGTAAGATTTTCTCCAACTTTCCCTCCTATAATTCCACGAATTCCAGATATTGATTTTATTAAAGTCATTTTATATAATTAATAGTTATTAGTTACAAATATAAAAAAGTTGCTGGGTAACTTTGCCACTTGACTACTAACTTTTGAAAAAAAGTTACTGAATGACTGAGGCGCTTAGTCGCGAAGTTTTTTATATATTTACGAAACCAAACTTAGGGACAGAGCAACTCCAAACCTTAACAACTCCATAAATGAATTTTCTAGCCCACATCTATCTTTCACAAGACAATGACTTAATCAAAATAGGAAATTTTATGGCAGATGGTATTCGGGGAAAACAGTTTGAAAATTTTAATGTAGAGATTCAGAAAGGAATTCTACTACACCGAGCGATAGACACTTTTACCGATGCTCATCCAATTTTCAGGAAAAGCACCAAAAAACTTCACGAAAACTACCACCATTATGCAGGTGTAATTGTAGATGTTTTTTACGACCATTTTTTGGCAAAAAACTGGGCCAGCTATTCTAATGAAAATTTAGATCTTTTTGTAAAAAGATTTTACAATTCCTTACAAGACAATTACCAAATGCTAACGCCCAGAACTCAAAACTTGATGCCAACCATGTTGACAGAAAATTGGCTCGTGAGTTACCAGACTGTAGAAGGAATCAAATATATTTTGTCACAAATGGATCGTCGAACCAAAAACGAGTCGAAAATGCGGTTTGCAACCCAAGAACTAATAATTCATTACTCCGAATTTGAGTCAGAATTCACAGAATTTTTCGAAGAATTAAAAGTGTATTCTAATCAAAAAATAAGTAATTTGTAGCATCCTCGCCTATTCACCACATAACCAAACGGTGATAAGTACCATAAAATTAGATTTATATATTAAAGAAAATTAATTCCCCATGAAAAACATACTATTTACTTTTTGCTTTTTAACAAGCTTTTTTACAAATAAAACGCTAGCCCAAACGGGTTTAGTAACCCAAAAAGCAATGGTCGTCTCGGCTCGAGAAGAAGCATCTCAAATTGGATCTCAAATCATGAAAAATGGTGGAAATGCTTTTGACGCAATGATCGCCACCGAATTGGCATTGGCAGTTTCGTATCCGCAAGCTGGTAATATTGGTGGTGGTGGTTTTATGGTTTACAGAAAAGCCAATGGTACAACTGGATCATTAGATTATCGAGAAAAAGCTACTTTGGCCGCTACAAAAGACATGTTTCTAGATGAAAACCAAAAGGTAATCGAGGGAAAAAGTACAGAAACCGCATTGGCATCGGGAGTCCCAGGAACATTGGCAGGTTTATTTGAAGTACACAAAAAATTTGGTTCTTTGCCCATTGGTCAAATCCTGAAACCTGTTATTGACTTGGCAGAAAAAGGAGTTCTGATAACCGAACATCAAGCCAAGAGTTTAGCAGCATACAGAGCCACCTTTATAAAAAGAAACGGTGTAAATAGTTTATTCTCGAAAGAATATAAAACAAATGACACTATCAAATACCCTGCTTTGGCAAATACCTTAAAACGAATTGCCAAAAATGGCAGAGACGAATTTTATAAAGGAGAAACAGGACAAAAGCTAATTGCTTTTATATCTCAAAAAGGAGGAAACATGACTCTTTTGGATTTGAATACATACGAAGCCAAATGGAGGACTCCCATCACTTTTAGATACAAAAATCTAAAAATAACCTCGATGTCTCCACCAAGTAGTGGCGGAATTTGCTTGAATCAAATTATGAAAATGATTGAGCCTTACCCTCTTGCCAAAACAGGACACAACCAATTAGAAACCATTCAACTACTCACAGAAGCCGAACGGAGAGCCTATGCAGACAGAAATTTTTTCTTAGGAGATCCCGATTTTGTAAAACTTCCGATGAATGAATTAATAGCTCCAGTGTACTTAAAAAATAGAATGAGCGATTTTACATTCGATAAAGCCACCAAATCCTCAGATATTGCAAACGGAAAAATCCTTGGATATGAAAGTAACGAAACCACCCATTATTCTATTGTAGATACCAAAGGTAATGCTGTATCGGTAACAACAACCTTAAACGATAATTATGGATCGAAACTCTATTGTGACGAGTTGGGTTTCTTTTTAAACAACCAAATGGATGATTTTAGTGCCAAGCCAGGAGAACCCAATTTATATGGGCTCACAGGAAGCCAAGCCAATAGCATTGCTCCCAAAAAAAGGATGCTCAGCTCGATGACGCCCACTATCGTCGAAAAAAATGGCAAACTGTTTATGGTAGTCGGAACACCTGGAGGTTCGACTATAATTACTTCGGTATTGCAAACTATTCTGAATGTTTATGAGTTTGGTATGAGCATGCAAGA
>JAYVGE010000264.1:0-8472 GCA_043772515.1 Flavobacterium sp.
AAACCACTCCAGAGTTCCGTCGATTGGCGAAAATAATTTTTTATCAATACTGTTTTGATTTGCAAATCCAATCCCTCCTGTTATTGAGAGTTGTTGATAAGGTGTAGTTGTTCCAATACCAACCTTATCATTGTTGTGCCAAATTGGACTTACTCCATCATTAGGCACTCTTGTTTGTGCATTCATTGATAAAATTGAACTTAGTAAAATAAGGCTAATTAAAATTTGTTTTTTCATTTTATTTATTCGGTTGTTGTTTAATATTCTGAAGCGTCATTTAGGTGCAATAACCCCTAACGTTTGCGGGTTTGGGAAGTGTCTTCTTTTCCCCGCTCCCTAATAATAGCTAAAATAGCCAAATTTTTTTCAATTTTGCCATTTTATCCAAAAGAGCGGAAGGCATTTTGCAAACCCGCTGTGTGTGCCTTGCATGCGCTTCCATACCTACAAACGTAAGAAATTTATCTAGCGGGTGCAAGTTCCTTATAGGCAAGGTGTTGAAAAATATATTGAGCCGACTAACACGAGGCAAGCTGGTTTGTAGTAATCCATGCAGTGAAGATTATTACCAGAGCAATACCTTTCTTAATTTTTGTCTGTACCGAGGAACACAATTAAGCGAAGCGTATCACGAATACCAAAAAAACAAACTAAAAAGCGTGAGTAAAAGGAGGCTGGCACATTGCCCAAAGTCCGATTCTAAACACTACAATTGCCCTGCTACGGCTCAAGAAGAAAGGCTATCAATCGATGCTGGAGATTTACATGGAACTCAATTCATCACTTTGCGAACCGCCGTATACGAGACCTGTTTAGTTTACCCTGAACGAAGTTGAAGGTACGGTGGTGTGAGAGACGCACTCGGTTAGTTTCTGGTGTAGCCGTCTATTCGATCAGGCGTTCGTTTTTTTATACTTTAGTCCTTTCACCATATTTTTATTGAACTTAAATATGTCCAGAAAATAAATAGTATTTGTAAAGGAACTCTGAACCATAGATAGGTCACTCCACTTCCGTTAAATGTTCCTTTCTGATAGTCAATATGTTTTACGGCAGCGTTAATGTTTGCTGGAAGAAGCAGTATAAAGAAGATAATCAAAACCCCAGCCGAATAAACTCTAAAACTCGGAATTATCAATCCAATTCCTAATAGAATTTCTAATACACCAGTTAGATATACTATTTCAGTTTTTAGTGGTATTATGGATGGCATCATCATCGTCATACCTTTTGTAAAAGCAAAATGTCCTATCGCTGTAAAGAAAAGCATAACACACATTCCAATTCTTGCGGATAATAACAAGTCGTATTTTTGAGTTAGCAGCCTAATGACAAGGATTGATATTAAGAAAAATGCAATTAATACTATTAATGGTTTCATTTTTTATGATTTTGTTTTTGCAAAGGTCGTTACAGATAGAATCTTACGCAATGAACCCAAGTTAAGAAATTCGTTTTCGAATTCTACTTAAAGCCTGCGGTGTAATTCCAATATAGGATGCTATATATTTTAGTGGTATCAGCTGCAATAAATGCGGTTGTTCTGTAAATAAATTCAAATAACGTTGTTCTGCCGAGTTAGTTAATAAAGTTAATTCACGTATAGATTTTTTCAGAAAAAGGTCTTCGCCTGCAAGACGTCCAATTTTATCACCTATTTTTGTTTCAGAATATATCTGTTGTAAGTCGTCATAGGTCAAACTCCAAAGAATGGTTTCCGTTATTGTTTCTAACTGGTAAGTTGAAGGTTTTTGCGTTAAAAAAAAGTCGTAGGCACTTACAAAATTGCCCGCAAATGCAAAACCGAAAGTTAAGTCTTCAAATTCTGTTGGAATACAAAAACGAATAATTCCTTTTTCTATATAAGACAAATAATTTTCATTTTGGCCTACTTTTAATAAAAGTGATTTTTGGGAAAATTCTCTTCTTACCATTTTGGATGAAAACAAAGTCCAATCACTATCTGAAATGGTTACGAATTTCTCAAAGTATCTTCTTATTTCATTCATTCATGAGGTCTGTTTTTAAAATGACACCTAACGTCCTGCGGCTTTGAGATGGTGGGGATTTCGTAACCTTTCAATTTTGGACTTAACGAAAAGTTGATACGAGACGGTAATTCCACTAAATCACACATTAGCCACAAAAGTGTGTTGTCAGTCGTTCTTTTAATAAGTTTGAATTAAAACGTCGGTTGGTATATGAAGCCTTTCGTGTAATTGTCTTATCATTCCCAAAGAAAGCTTTCTTTTTCGGTTTAAAATTTCGCTTGCACGACTTTTTAGACCTACAATATTTGCTAAATCATTTTGATTGTAACCCATTTGCTTCATTCTAAATTTAATTGCTTCAATGGGATCTGGTAAGCTGATAGGAAATTTTTCATTTTCATATTTATCAATTAAAATACCGAGCACCTCAAGTTCGTCTCCTTCAGGAGAGCCATTTTTTGCATCAAAGATTATTTCAAGTCTTTGTAAAGCTTGATGGTAATCTTTTTCTGTTTTTATAGGTTTAATTTCCATAATATTTAAATTTCATTTGCATTAATCGTATCATATTCTGCATGCGTTCCAATAAATCGAATCCAAATCATTTGATATTCATAAGTTAGTTTAACAATCAATCTGTAATTATTTCCTTTAATATTGAAAACAATTCTATTGTCATTTAAAATACTTGCACTAGGATAATCTAATTTTATTTTGTTTGGGTTTTTCCATTCAGCTGTACTTGCTTCTTGAAACCATGATTTTAATTGTTGTTCACAATCACCGTGTATCTCCCAGAAATCTCTTAATATTTTCTTAGCTACTACTTTCAAATATATTATTTTTTTTTCAAAGATAATAAAAAAAGTTCCCAAAACGGGATTTTTATTTTTTTCGTCGTGAGTGCGTATGACTGTCAACTCATGGATTTGTCCTATTGTTTTACTGAAAAGAATCCATTTCGTTTATAAAAAGGCTGTCGGTAGGAATAGAATCTTGTACTTTTAGCTTCAAGAAAGAGCGTGCATTTCCCAATATTTTTATAGGATTAGATTGACCAATAGTGTCTTCGGGAATAATAATTCCTCTGCGTAGCATTAAGTTACTTATATGTGTTTGTTGCTGGTTTAAGTTGGTTTTAAGTTGTCCTTGATTGTCGAATTGATACATGAATTTCTTAGGTTTAGGTACGATGGTAGCTAAGAACAGACATTCTTTTAAACTCAAATCGATTGGTTTTTTCAGAAAATAAAACTGTGCTGCTTCTCCAATTCCATATACATTGGGTCCCCATTCGATTACATTAAAATAAACTTCGAGCATGCGTTGCTTAGTAGCAATTCGGTTGTTCTCTAAAATATAAACCAATAAAATTTCTTCTAGTTTTCTAGACAACGTTTTTTCGCGGTTCAGAAATACGTTTTTTACCAATTGCATACTGATGGTACTTGCTCCACGTGCGAATTTTTTGGTACGTATATTTTTAAGGATAGATTGTTTGAAAGCTTCGTTAATAAAACCGCGATGTGAGAAAAAAGAAGGATCCTCGGAGGTTAAAACGCATTTTTGTAGGTATGGTGTTATTTGGTCAAAAGGAGTGTAATTTGTATTGGATAGTCCCACGACAATTGCACGTTGAGGTCTGCCGTTGTCGATTGCACGATAGATAAATTCACTGTTGATTTTGGCTAGATTTGCTGCGCCATATTTGATTATTTTTAGGTTCTGTTTCTCGATATGACTATCAAAAACCAAAGTATTGGGCTTGTTTTTGTTGAATTTGAAGTCGAGTTGGTAGCCAAATTGTCCTTCTGCCTCCATGCCTTCAAAATGAGAGAAGAGTCCTTCTGGCAAGGAGGTGATAAAATCGTTGGCTTTCATAGTAGGAATGCTTGCGTGAAGACTATAAATAGTGTCTTGAGCAGTATTGTATTCTAGGTACGGATGTATTTTTATGGCGTTGAGTTGTACTGTAGAACTACTATCTATCGAAACAAAATCGGTGCCTAGTAGGAAACGATAGTCAAATCGAGCATTCTTGATGACAACCTCTTTTTTTGAAATTCTTGGGTTGTTGATAGTAAAATTAGAGATAGATGTAAATCCGTCAACGTGCAGTTCGTCTCCACTCATGTCAATTTTTTCAATTTTCAATCGGATGGCATCAAAGCTCGATTCTAGACTAAAACGTTCGTCAATATAAGGAACTTTAATCTTGCTGGTGTCTGAATTAAAAAGTCTTAAATCGACTTGCTTGTTCCTTGGGTCTGCAAAACCTTTGATATTCCAGTTTTGGGAAACCGTTTTTGTGTTTACCGCTACCGTCGTTTTAAGGGTTTTGTTTTTCAAAAGTAATTCCTCCATTTGTAGATTTACTTTTCTGCCCATGTCATCTATCTTTAAGGAGATGTTTTTTAAGTGTAGGTCTTCAGGGACCAAGTTGAGTGCCTTGCTAAGAAGTATATAAGCGATTTTGGCGTAGTTCCGTTTTTCGTTTTCGCTACTGTTTTTACTTTCTTTATGGAAAAAAGAATCAAAATTACGTCCGTTTTTATTCTTCACTAGTTGTAAAAATCCATTATGTATTTCTAATTGTTTCAACTGAATATCTCCGGATATAAATGGCAATAAATTAATTTTTACGGTTATTTTTTCTACTGATAAGAGAGTGTCTGCGTTTTTAGGAACCAGCGTTATCTTTTGTAAATTGATACCGCTGAGTCCTTCAAAAGTAGCTTTTTCGGTGGTAAAAGTACAGTTATAATCCTGTTGAAACTTGTGTTCTATTTTTGTTATGGCTTTTTGCAAAAGAAGGTCACGAAACAAGTAAGTTCCTGTCAGAACTAGAAAAATAAACAGTAGTGTAAATAGGATGAAGCGTAAAATTATTTGTTTTGTTGTCCTCATTTTTTGTTGCTGTACCGGTAATTTGTAAATTGTATTTTTGTTTAATTAGGACTGTCTGCCAATGAAATTGTAATGAATTTTTAGTCACAAGTTTTGCCAATTCACATCACTTTTTGTGAATTTAAAGGAAATAATCTTAATCGATTTTTTTTTTTTAAATCAGTTTTCTGCATCTTTATTTTGGATAATTTGGGACAGCTGTGCTTTTAGATTATTGTAGGATTTTCGGTGGTTTTGTGCGGCGACAAGATGTAATTCGTTCTGCGTATTACGACATCGGCCTCTTTCTCAAAAAAGTAGATTTCTGTTACCGATTTACCCAAACAATTGACTCGCGACATCTTCTATTTTTGCAACTAGCTGAATCTTTATCCCCGTATTTTTTAAAGCTATTTTATTGTATTTGGATACAAATATGGTTGAAAAGCCTAGTTTTTCGGCTTCCTGAATCCTTTGATCTACACGGTTTACAGGGCGAATTTCTCCTGACAGGCCCACTTCTCCTGCAAAACAAAAATCCTTATTGATAGGAATGTCTTCGTTTGATGATAAAATGGCGGCAACAACTGCCAAGTCTATGGCAGGATCGTCTACAGATATACCTCCGGTTATGTTCAGGAAAACATCTTTGGCACCCAGACGAAAACCAGCGCGTTTCTCTAAAACCGCCAAAATCATGTTGAGTCTTTTGGCATTATAGCCTGTGGTACTTCGTTGTGGGGTTCCGTAAACAGCGGTACTTACCAGAGATTGAATCTCGAGCATTAGTGGGCGCATACCTTCGAGGGTAGTTGCTATTGCGGTTCCAGATAATTCTTCGTCTTTGTGCGAAATCAATATCTCTGAGGGATTCGATACTTCTCTCAATCCGCTTCCTAGCATCTCATATATTCCGATTTCTGCGGTAGAACCAAACCTGTTTTTTAGTGAACGCAGAATGCGATAGACATGGTTTCGATCTCCTTCAAATTGCAAAACGGTATCGACCATGTGTTCCAGAATTTTTGGACCAGCAATACTTCCATCCTTGGTGATGTGACCGATTAAAATTACCGGAATATTGGTTTCTTTGGCAAATTTTATCAACTCGGCGGTGCATTCTCTAATCTGAGAAATGCTTCCCGGAGAGGATTCTATATAATCAGTTTGTAAGGTTTGTATCGAATCGATAATAACGATTTCGGGCTGTATGGCTTCAATTTGTTTGAAGATGTTTTGTGTTTTCGTTTCGGTAAGTATGTAGCAGTTATCTCCTTCTGGTGTAATTCTTTCGGCACGCATTTTTATTTGCTTTTGGCTTTCTTCTCCGGATACATACAATGTTTTATAGGGTAGTTTTAGCGAAATTTGTAGCAATAATGTACTCTTTCCAATGCCAGGTTCGCCTCCTAGGAGAATCATCGAGCCTGGGACTATTCCGCCACCAAGTACACGGTTGAGTTCGCCATCGGTAGTGTTCATCCGAATTTCTTGAGTCGAATCGATCTCGTTTATTCGCAATGGTTTTGCTGCTTTCTGGTTCGAGGTCGATTCGCTTTTCCAAGCTACTTTTTCTTGCTTTTGAATAATTTCTTCGGCAATCGTATTCCATTCTTTGCAGGAATTGCATTGTCCTTGCCATTTTGCATATTGCGAGCCACAATTCTGACAAAAAAAAGTAGTTTTTACTTTAGCCATTTGTTTCCTTTTTTGCTTCTAATGCTGGTTCTGCAATAACAGTTTCTTCTGTTTTGTCCTTTTTGCCTTTTTTGGCATAGGTTTTCTTTAAGGCTTCTGCTTTTTCGTACAGCATGCCTTTGGTTAAATCTCCGATTTCATTCTTTAGAAACCCTGACATATAATATCTTACAGCTCTCGGGTTATCTCCTTTTTTTTCAAACATCAATCCTAATTCATAATCGCCAAGCATGGTTTTTGGATAGTTCTTATCGGCCAAAATCGCCAATTCATCAAAAGCATTGTAATCTTTGTTTTGTAATATAGCGGCCTCTATTGCTTTGAAGTCGTTGATTCGAATGGGCATTTTTGTGCCTAAGATGAGCTCTATTTTTTCGTATTTGTTTGCTAAATAGCTAACGTAGCCTTCGGGTAGTATTGCAATTTTCTCTTTGTATTCTACTATCGATATAGGACGATAGATACCAAATAATTGTTGTAATGCTTTTGGAATTGATTGCAATACCAAAGAATAATGAGAAGCACCTTCGAAATCATCAAATCCGTAATTTAATGTTGGATTTTTGATTTCTTTTGCCGCAAAATTCAATTCATGTATGCGTTGCTTCATGTCTTTTACATCGCCCTCTCCTGTAGATTGGTAATAGAAAATAGGTTTTTTTATCTCAGACAATCGTTCTGGGATTTTTGTTTCCATTTCTGAAGCCAATTCAGGGCTCAAAGAGATGTAGGCATCAAATAAAGGAAGCTCTTTGTATAAGAAAAAATTCAAATAACCCGCAGTTACATCGTGTCCAGCAATAATTTTGAAAGGAGCAACTCGATAGTTTTTCTCTATATATGGAAGTAATTCCTGACCTATAAATTCAAAAAAAGGGATTGCTTTCGCATTAGGAAGCCCAGTAGCTTCGTCGATTTCGCAATCAGATATTCTTTGGTTATTTTTATTTTGGTTAATTCCTATAATAATTATCTCCGGAATCTCGTCCCAATACGCACCATAGGATAAGGCACCCTGAAAAGGATTCATCAAATAATCACCATCTAATAAAACTAAAATCGGATATTTTTTAGTGCTGTTTTTGCTGTAAGATTCGGGTAGAGATATTGTTATTTCTCGTTCTTGGTTTAGCTTTAGCGAAGTGATTGTGTCTTTTTTTTGTTGCGAAAAAGTGGGTAACGTAAATACCAGTAGGAATAGTAAATAGAAATGTTTCATTGTTTTGAGGTTTAGGTTTGGGGTGCTAAAAGTGCTTTGCTATAAAAAGCATGGCAAGATAATAAAATATTTCACACTTGGGGTAGGCTGGTGTTTATAAACAGGGAAGTAGCCTGTTTTTTCTGAAAAACCCGATGCCTATAATCTAAATTTTACAAATTAATATTTGTAAATTCTGGATTATCTGTATCGGAATTAGATTGCTTAGTAAAGGTTTTGAAGTATTTACTTATTAGAGTTTATACACATTAATGGATTGCTACTTTAAGCCTTTTTTTTCAAAAAGCAATCTAATAGCTACAAGATCAAAAAAAATGTAGTAGTATCTGGAATCCTGCAAGGTTTTTTTTGACGTTGTAGTTTTTTTAAGTCCTTGAAATTTATTCAAAAAAACTTAAATAGGTATACTCAATTAATTGATTTTCATATAACTAGGGGCGATTTTTTTAAAAATTTAAGTAAGGGTATTGTCCTTTTCATTAGGGAAAATTACCCATGGTTTAAAGGTCTTGGCTTGCTCAAATTCGATACTTGCATACGATATGATAATAATGATGTCGTCTCTTTGAACCTTTCTGGCAGCAGGGCCGTTCAGGGTTATTACACCCGAATTTCTTTCGCCTTTTATGGCGTAAGTGTCAAAACGCTCTCCGTTATTTATGTTTACAATATTTACTT
>JAYVGE010000265.1:0-8458 GCA_043772515.1 Flavobacterium sp.
AACAATCAGCACCTGTGGTTGCTTGGGTTTGGTTACTATTGTACCAGTTTGTTCCCATAGTTCCTAATACAGTCCATGATTTTCCGAAGTCGGTAGTATATTCTACATATACAATATCCCAATTTTCTTCAAGATCAAAAGCCATTTTGAACTTAATCACAGGATCTGCTATTTGTGTTAGATTGTAAGACGACGAGAGAAGATAAGCTTTGGTTCGGTCTGGATAGTTCCCTGTAAGATTGGTGGTATAGACTTTATTTGTCGCCGTATCCAAATCTCCGCCTGTACGAACACCTGTCTGCCATTGGCTAGGAATTACAAAACCTTCATTGTAAGTTAATAATTTTGTAGCATCGGTATCAAAAGTATTTAAAATTCCGGCTGTACCGTAATCATTCATAAAAAAAGGTACAGCAAAATGATTATTGTTCGAATATGCGTCATTGATTATTGAGGCTATAACATCAAGAATATAAACACCCTTTTGAGCCATTATTTTTGGCAAATCTAACGTTCTCTTTTCACCTGGAGCCAATGTGTTGTTCCAAGTGTAGCTAAGAGGTGTGCCGTTGTATTGATAGCTAAATTCTACCATATTTATAGGATTGGAACCTTTGTTTTGAATAGTTACTTGGGGAACAACAGAACCATTTTCAATATCAAGAGCCGGATAGTTTATAGAAATTAATCCCACATCATCCGTTGGATACGCTTCTAGTTTTATAGGAGATTCCCAAACTCCTCTGCCATAAGTTGCTGCAATAATTTTCGCATCTTCTAAATTAATCTCCAAATCAGGGATATTCACTCTTGGTAAGTTGGTAGCAAAAGGTTCCCATTGGCTCATACTGTCGTCTCTATAATACACTCCGAGAGTTGTACCTATATACAGCGGATTAAGTGAGTGTCTTGCTTGGTGTTTAATAACTCTTTTGGTAATTGCAGGCAAGCCTTCAGAAAAAGAGGTAAAGCTAGCACCTCCATCAAAGGATTTTAGTGCTTCACCTGTAGTATCAAAAGTAGTCATATAAATTATTCCACTGTCGGTACTGTGCACTGCAACCGAAGTAATAAAATTTTCATTCGTATGAACCAACGAAAAAGTAATTCCTTTGTCTGTGCTTTTATAAAGTTCTTTTCCGTTTATCACATACATAATATTGTCATTGCTCGGGTCTATACTAATACGATCTAGATTTCCCGAGCTACCAAAGCTGTTTGTACTTATTTTTTCCCATTTGAGACCGTTCAATTTATACAAATCGGCATACCCTGCAAAAACTTCTCCAGCAGAGTTTACTGTAAGAGGCGTTACCCAATTGCCTTTAATAAGACTACCATCAGGATTAAGAGGTGCTCCGACAGAATAGCTCAAAGTATTTCCTCCATCCAAACTGATGTATAGATTGCTTCCTTCTTGGATAAAACCATAGTATTTACTACTGTTGTTAGGATCTATAGCGGTATCCATACCGTCAGCACCATAATAATTTTTCCATTCTTCATTACTGTACGCATAACCTCCATTGTCCTGAAGACCTCCAACCATTTTGCCTACCGATTGTTTTGAAACCGCTATTTTGTACAATTGGCTAATCTGCAATCCTTTGGTTAGATTAGAATAATGTGCTCCACCGTCTGAAGACTGATAAATACCTCCATCGGTTCCAGCATACAAATAATCCCCCATAAATTTAAGGAAATGAATATCGGCATGAGTATAGGAAGGCGTTTCTGGAGCGTCCCAATTGTTTGTTTTGGTTACCGTAGTACCACCATCTGTAGATTTCCAAATATTAAGGCAACCTGTGTAGATTTCATCGGCATTGGTATTAGAAACCGCAAAAGCCAAATCATACCAGGATTGATTCGATTCCAGAACATTTCCAGCAGAAGTGGTTTCATTAGATGTTTTTTTTATAAAACTAGAACCGCTATCGGTAGATTTGTAAATTCCTTGAAACTCTACAGGTACCGCCACTACAGGAGGTATCGCACTAGAATTTTCGTCTATTGCAACGCTAGTACTCATAACATAAACACAACTGGGATCGGCAGGACTAACATCTAGTAACAATCGGCTAGAAGTTTCAGGTAACCCTGATGTTTGAATATCGAAAGTAGCTCCTCCATCGATTGATCGATAAAAATCGGTATCGCTTACCGCATAAAGGGTATTTGAATCATTCGGTTTTAGTCTCATTGCACCTTGCGAAAAGTAGCCTACTTGTACATTTGTCCAAGTAACTCCCGCATCTGTTGTTTTATAAATACCTTTGCTGGTAGCACACCACAAAATTTGATTGTTGGCAGGGTGTATTATAATATCGGAAGATGCCGATTCTGTGTCTGTAAACTCCAATCCTGTTTTATTCCATGTAATACCCCCATCTGTTGATTTGACAACCCCAATTGAATAGGTATCGAATGCATCTTTGTCTCCAGTAGCGATATAAATAGTTTTAGCATCTAAATAATCGATGGCAATTCCAGAAACACCAATTTGTGGTAACTGATCAGAAAGAGGTATCCAATGAATTCCAGTATCTACCGATTTCCAGATACCTCCTGATGGTGATCCAGCATAAATAGTTTTAGGGTCAGATGGATCAACACACACCACACTTACACGACCTTGACCTGTTGACCAGGAACCTGTATTTCTAGATTCAAAAGGACCTACAGGAGTCCAATTACTGACTACCGAACTAGATAGAGACGCTTTGTCTATTTGAGACATAGCAGTCCACATTTCTTTAGGTGAAATAAGAGTTCCTTTCCCGTTTGTTTGATCTTTCCAATGATTTTCCCAACGTTTAAAAGGTTTGTAACCACTTCCTTTTTTATTCTTATCATGATTTGACCAATAAGAATTAAATGAAGCGCTAATCTCATCAATTGTTTGCTTTCTTTTTCTGCTAGTTTCTGAGTCAACCCTTTTTGTCCATGGTGCAGAAGGAGTAAATTGCGAATACCCCAAATAAGTACTCAGTAAAGCAAGGAATAAGTAGTTTTTTTTCATTTTTTTTAAGATTACAAAATAAAAATCAATAGAAATATAAATATTTTTTAAATACACCTAAAAAAATTAACATTTAAAATCATATAATTTCTAATTTATCTGTATTTTGACAGAAATAATCTTGTATTTTTGTAAAAATTAAAAGTCATGTTTTGGTCAATAAAGAAATATAAAAAATTCTTTGCGGGGCTATTGTTTTTTTCGATTGTTACAATCAGCTTATTTTACACCGCCTTGAAACCCAGTAAATCACTCCCTATTTTTAACCCATCCGATGTAAATCCAGAATTGGTAGACAGTACGGTGCAATACATCAGTAAGTACCACACCATAGCAGATTTTTCGTTTGTAAACCAAAACGGAAAAACCATTACCCAAAAAGACTATGAAGGCAAAGTGTATGTTGCCGATTTTTTCTTTACTACTTGTGGCTCTATTTGCCCCAAAATGACAACCAATCTGGTCGATGTACAGCAGGCTTTTATCGACAATCCCGAAGTAATGTTGCTTTCGCATTCTGTTTTTCCAGAAACAGATTCGATTCCTGTTTTGAAAGCTTACGCCAAAAAACACGGTGTTGTAGATCGCAAATGGAACTTGGTTACGGGAGACAAAAAGGAGATTTATAGCTTGGCTAGAAAATCATATTTGGCTGTAAAATTGGGTAAACCATCTGAATTGTACGATATGGTACACACCGAAAACTTTGTTTTGGTAGACCAAAAAAGAAGAGTCAGAGGTTTTTATGATGGTACCAAAAAGGACGAAATTAAGCGATTAATAGAAGATATTCGGTTTTTATGCCAGAAGTAATTCCCTTCAATATCAAAGTATTATTCGCCATCGCTATGACCAAATGACAACCAAAAAACAACAATTATTTTACACAAAACTGATACTTATCACTTAAAATCGTATTATAATCTGTATTTTTGCCGTATTAATTCAATCTAAATAAGGCTTGCAGACAACAATTTACACCCTCAAAAAAGGCGAGAAAGCCATTATCAAAGATTTTGATATTGATATTATTCCCTTAAAACTATTAGAAATGGGATGTTTACCTGGCAATATAGTCGAACTACTACAAATTGCCCCTTTTGGAGACCCTTTGTATTTAGACATAAACGGATCCCATCTTGCCATACGAATTGAAACGGCTCGCGAAATTGAAGTTGAAATAATCAAAAACAATTTGTAATGAGCGGAAAAAATATAAATATTGCTTTGATAGGCAACCCAAACGTAGGCAAAACATCTGTTTTTAATCATCTAACAGGTCTAAACCAACAAGTAGGCAATTATCCTGGAATTACCGTCGAGAAAAAAATGGGTTTCTGCAAGCTACCTTACAATATCAAGGCCAATATTCTGGATCTCCCTGGAACATACAGCCTTAACGCCAGCTCGATAGACGAGAGTGTTGTTATTGAACTTTTGCTCAACAAAAACGACAAACTCTATCCCGATATCGCATTGGTTGTGACCGAAGTAGAGAATCTAAAACGCAACTTACTCCTTTTTACTCAAATAAAAGACCTTGAAATACCAACCATTTTGGTCATTAATATGGCCGATAGAATGCAATACAAAGGAATAACATTGGATATTCCGTATCTCGAAGAACACTTAAAAACCAAGATTGCTCTTATCAGTTCAAGAAAAAAAACTGGAATTGAAGAGTTAAAAAATCTAATCGTCAGTTACAAATCGATAACAAACGAGCCTTGTTTGAATGCCTCTAGTATCGATCCCCACTATTTCGACAGTCTTCGTCATGCATTTCCTAACCAATTGTTGTACAAATTGTGGTTGGTCATTACACAAGATGTGAATTTTTTGAATTTAGAAAGAAATAAAATTCGGAATTCCTTTACAAAATCGCATTCCGATTTGAAACGTTTGCAACAAAAGGAAACCATAAAAAGGTATCAGTTTATAAATGATGTATTAAAAAAAGGACACCAAGTAGATACGACAATTGCAAAGGATTTTCGTAGTAAACTAGACCGTATCTTGACACATAAAATAGGAGGATATGTCATTTTCTTCCTCATTCTTTTTATCATATTTCAATCTATTTTCAATTGGTCAAAAGCACCAATGGATTTGATAGACAGCACTTTTGCCTCCCTTAGTTCTCTAGCAAGTGAATCACTGCCTACGGGCGTTTTGACCAACTTAATTTCGCAAGGAATAATTCCGGGAATAGGAGGAATATTAATATTTATCCCGCAAATTGCCTTCTTATTTTTGTTTATATCTGTTTTGGAAGAAAGCGGCTACATGAGCCGTGTTGTATTCCTGATGGATAAAATCATGCGTAAATTTGGGTTATCGGGAAAAAGTGTCGTTCCTTTAATTTCTGGAACTGCTTGTGCCATACCCGCAATTATGGCCACTCGAAATATCGAAAACTGGAAAGAACGTCTTATAACCATTCTGGTAACACCATTTACAACTTGTTCGGCAAGACTGCCAGTTTATGCTATTATTATTGCCTTGGTTATCCCAGACGAATCTGTTTTTGGAATACTCAATCTACAAGGCTTGACGCTAATGTTACTCTATCTCCTTGGATTTGGAATGGCCATTTTTTCGGCTTATATTTTGAATCAAATTCTAAAAGTAAAAGAAAAAACATTTTTTGTGGTCGAAATGCCCAACTACAAATTACCAATGCTCAAGAATGTAGTACTAAACGTTATCGAAAAAACAAAAGCCTTTATTCTTGGAGCAGGAAAAATCATCTTAGCCATCTCTATTATACTTTGGTTTTTGGCCTCTTACGGCCCTGGCGAAAAATTTAATAATGCAACGCAAATTCTACAATCAAAAACAGAAAACAGTACACTAACAAAAGAAGAATTTAAAGAAAAAGTAGCTTCCTATAAACTAGAGAATTCCTATATTGGAATTATGGGAAAAAGCATCGAACCCGCAATTGCTCCCTTAGGTTACGATTGGAAAATTGGCATTGCAGTAATTAGTTCCTTTGCAGCAAGAGAAGTCTTTGTGGGCACTCTCGCCACCATATACAGTGTTGGCGACACCGACAATGAAGACACCATAAAAAACAAAATGGCGGCAGAAATCAACCCCCAAACCGGCAAAAAGGTATTCAACTTTGCCTCTGGAATTTCCTTACTTCTATTCTATGCTTTCGCCATGCAATGCGCCAGTACCTTGGCCGTAACCAAAAAAGAAACCAACAGCTGGAAATGGCCTGCGGCACAACTTATTTTTATGAGTGGTTTAGCTTATGCCGTGGCATTAATTGCTTTTCAACTTTTAAAATAAGGAAATATGTATCAAGAAATCATTGCTTTTTCCATTTTGGTACTCGCCGTCGGTTTTTTAATCAAAAAATATTTTTGGAAAAAAAAATCGGATAAAAATTGTGGCAATACCGATTGCGGGTGTAGTTAAAAGGTTCTGTTTTTAATTAACATAACAATCCAGTAAGTAAAAACTTCAAACTAAACCACTATAGACTGAAAGTCCATAGATTTGGTTGGCAGACTTAAAGCCTGCACGGTTGAAAACGTAATATTTAACACGAATTCCACAAATTATCACGAATTAATTTGTGGAAATTAATGGAATTCGTGTTTGATTTTTTTTAGAAGCTAAAAGCGAAATGCACTAAAGTGCATAGTTTTAAATATATTTGAGACCAATAAAAAGTACAAAATTCGGTAAAATTATTTAGGCTCTTTTCAAGAACGACATCCTTTCAGAAAAGGATAGGATAGCAGGGAAATTGGCTTTAAATAACTGGGCAATTGAACTGCTATTTAACAAAGGAAAACGAAGTTCACTCACCCTTATAAAAATAGAAACATAGTGCCGTAATTGTACGATTTATTTTGAACCCTTTACTAAGTAGACCATAATTGATTTTTCTTGACACAGATTTTCACAGCTTAATTTGTAAAAATTTGAGTCAAATAAATATATTCCTATTTTTTACATTTGTTGAACAATTCGAGTAATAATCTCATGGGTATTAGTTGCCGACAGTCCTGTTTAATTATAATCAAATTCAGTGCTGGCGCTACACACCGCATTAAGAATTAGGACAGCACGGCGATCTGTTTCATTAATCGGTATTTCTGTTGTAGTGAGCAAGCGACAACCTCAAGTTTTGCCAGACGTAACGGTGCGTCCTGTATCTGCGAAAACTTCTAAACCAACTTCACAAACAAGTTACTTGCGATTTTATTAGAAATCGTTAGTTCTTTACTGTCTATCTTAATTTTTAGTGACAAGTCGAAGGTTTCTTTGGCAACAAACTCAATTTTGGTTCCCAAAGCGATTTTTTGTTTGTCGAGATATTTTAAAAATTCGGAAGAATTGTCTTTTACGCCTACGCAAATGCCCGACTGATTTTCTGTTAGCTCAGACAAGAGCTGTTTTTCGATAGTAATCATTCGACCACTGGCATCTGGAATGGGATCTCCGTGCGGATCTTCGGTCGGATTGCCCAAGAAATCATCTAATTTATTAATGAGTTTGTCCGATTTTATGTGCTCTAACTGTTCGGCAATATCGTGTACTTCGTCCCAAGAGAAGTCTAATTTTTCGACCAAGAAAACCTCCCATAAACGATGTTTTCTCACGATCATCTTGGCGGCAAGCTTTCCGTTTTCGGTCAACGAAACTCCTTGGTATTTTTTGTAATTGACTAAGTCTTTTTCTGCCAATTTTTTGAGCATATCGGTTACCGACGAAGCTTTGGTTTCCATCATTTCGGCTATGGCATTGGTACTTATTTCAGAATCTGAAACTGCTGTAAGGTGGTATATGGTTTTGAGGTAATTTTCTTCAGAAAAAGTCATGTCTAGGGGTGAAATTAGAGGTTTAAAATACAATTTTTAGCCCCGATAGCAGTAAAAATCCTCGAAACTCGTAAAGCTTGTTTTTTTGGCTGAAAAGAGCGACCAAAGGAAGCTCCTTTTTGCCATTGAAAAAACAGCTTTACGAGTGAGAGATTGCAACGGATAGCGGGATTAGCTCCTGAAAAATCTATTTTTTTACAATTAACAAAGGTATAGAAATTTTGTGTCGTAATTTGTCTACCGTTGTTCCAAAAATTAAATCTTTTATCCCAGTATGACCATGAGTACCCATGACCAAAATATCAAAATTCCCTTCGTTTATTAGAGCTGGGATAACTTTTGTAGGTTTTCCGAAACCTAATTTAATTTCGACATTAAAGCTTTTTTGCCATAGTATTTCCTGGTATTCCAACAATAATTTTTCGTCGATTGTCGTTTCACAATCATCGGCTTCATTACCATACATTAGTGCTCCAACGGTTTCTACGACATGTATCAACGTATATTTGGCATCCATCCCTCCCAATTCGAAGGCATTGTTTATAGCCACTTGATCGTCTCTAGAGAAATCGACCGCAATAGCAATATTCCTTTT
>JAYVGE010000266.1:0-8454 GCA_043772515.1 Flavobacterium sp.
GCAAAAACGGAGTTGACCTAGGGAATTTAAAAAATCAAATTGGTGTTATCAACACACCTCAAATGGTGCTTATCGACACGCAATATCTCGATACGATGCCCCAAAACGAGATGCGATCTGGACTTGCAGAGATGCTTAAACACGGATTAATTTACGACAAAAAGTATTGGGAGCAGTTTCTAGATCTGAAAGCCATCGATTTTGCAGATTTTGATACTTTGATTTATCATTCCGTTATGATTAAAAATGAAATTGTAATGCAAGATCCAACGGAAAAAAACATTCGTAAATCATTGAATTTCGGGCATACCTTAGGACATGCTATAGAAAGTTATTTTTTGGAAAATGAAGCTAAAACGACCTTGTTACACGGAGAAGCTATCGCAGTAGGAATGATTTTAGAAAGTTACATTTCTCTTAAAAAAAACCTAATCAGCGAAGCCGAATATCTTCAAATAAAAACAGCTATCAAAGGCATTTATGATACTGTAATCTTCGAAAAAAACGACATCGATCCGATACTGGAATTATTGATTCACGACAAAAAAAACGAGTACGGTAGCATTCAGTTTGCTTTGATAGAAGGTATCGGGAAAATAAAAATCAATCAATTGGTTGAAAATGAATTCATTCTTAAAGCCTTTGAAGATTATAAATCGTAATCTTTTTTTATAAAAAAGGATTGCTTTACGTATATAATATTTTTTACATTTGCAGCAATGAAAAACAATCAAAACAAACCTAATTATAATTCGAACAGAAACCGTCGTAAGATGTCTTTTTTAAGGATGTTGAAGCGTTTCTATGCTATAAAAGGAAACTTTAGTTTTGATGTTTTTCAATATATGAAAGCAGATCATGAAAAACTACAAATTATATATGCCAATATTCGGGTTTGAATTTTAGCTTAATTTATTTCAAATAACTTAGCTAAACTTTCAAATTCAAAAATAAATGAATACAAAATATTCCGATTTAATAAATCAAACTTATTATTTCCCACAAGAAGAATTCAAATTAAACAAAGACAACCTTCAATTTCACAATATTGATTTGATGAAATTAGTAGAAACTTATGGGACACCCTTAAAATTCACCTATTTACCTCAAATTTCCAACAACATCAACAAAGCCAAAAGCTGGTTTCGTAAGTCGATGGAAAAAAACAAATACGAGGCAAAATATTATTATTGTTATTGCACAAAAAGCTCTCATTTTGAATATGTTATGAATGAAGCTTTCAAGAATAACATTCACGTAGAAACTTCTTCTGCATTTGACATAAACATTGTCGAAAATTTACTAGAAAATGGCAAAATAAACAAAAGTACCTATATAATTTGTAATGGTTTCAAAAGAGATCAATACATTGAAAATATAGCAAGATTGATAAATAATGGTCATAAAAATGCTATTCCAATTATTGATAATTACGAAGAATTAGATTTACTTCAAGCTCAAATAAAAGGAAAATTCAAAATAGGAATACGAATTGCTGCCGAGGAAGAGCCTAAATTCGAATTCTACACCTCTCGATTAGGTATCGGTTACAAGAACATTGTACAGTTTTACAAAAAACAAATTCAGGAAAATAAAAATCTGGAACTCAAAATGTTGCACTTTTTTATCAATACAGGCATCAATGATAATGCCTATTATTGGAATGAATTGGTAAAATGTATAAAAGTTTATATAGCCTTAAAAAAAGAATGTCCTTCGCTCGACGGATTAAATATTGGTGGTGGTTTCCCTATCAAAAATTCACTAGCATTCGAATACGACTATCAATACATGATTGATGAAATTATCAATCAAATAAAAATTGCTTGTGACGAAGCCGAAGTCGATGTTCCCAACATATTTACCGAATTCGGTTCTTTTACAGTAGGAGAAAGTGGTGGAGCTATTTATCAGATTTTGTATCAAAAGCAGCAAAATGACAGAGAAAAATGGAACATGATCGATTCTTCTTTTATCACCACATTGCCAGACACTTGGGCTATAAATAAGCGTTTTATTATGCTTGCCATCAATCGTTGGAACGAAACCTACGAAAGAGTTTTACTAGGAGGAATGACCTGTGATAGCGATGATTATTACAATTCGGAGCAGAACATGAACGCCATTTATTTACCAAAATACAACAAAGAAAAACCCCTGTATATTGGTTTTTTTAACACAGGTGCTTACCAAGAAACTATTGGGGGGTTTGGGGGGCTACAACACTGTTTAATACCACAGCCCAAACATATCTTAATTGATAGAGATGAGAATGGAATTTTGGCTACCGAAGTTTTTTCGGAACAACAAACAGCCGAAGATGTACTAAAAATATTAGGATACAATAAAAAATAGTTTTTGTTAACTTTTTTTTAAGAAAATTTTACTTTCTTTAAATAAGTTTCTTTAACTTTAAACAAATAAAACCCCGAAAAAAAAATGAGTAAAGGACCGATTAGTCAGTTTATCGAAAAGCATTATTTGCATTTCAATTCTGCTTCTTTAGTAGATGCCGCTAAAGCGTACGAACAACAATTAGCCAATGGTGCCAAAATGATGGTAAGTATGGCTGGTGCAATGAGTACCGCAGAAATTGGAAAGATTTTTGCCGAAATTATTCGTCAAGACAAAGTGCATATTATCTCTTGTACAGGTGCCACTCTTGAAGAAGATATTATGAATTTAGTAGCGCATTCGCATTACGAAAGAGTTCCAAATTACCGAGATTTGACCCCACAAGACGAATGGGATTTATTGGAGAGAGGATTAAATCGCGTAACCGATACCTGTATTCCAGAACATGAAGCATTCCGTCGTTTGCAAAAGCATATTTTCAAAATATGGAAAGATGCTGATGATAAAGGAGAAAGATATTTTCCGCATGAATTTATGTATAAAATGTTATTATCCGGAGTTCTTGAAGAGTACTACGAAATTGATTTGAAAGACAGTTGGATGTATGCGGCAGCCGAGAAAAATTTGCCAATTATTGTTCCAGGATGGGAAGATAGTACAATGGGAAACATTTTTGCATCGTATGTAATAAAAGGAGAATTAAAAGCTTCTACCATGAAATCTGGTATTGAGTATATGGTTTACTTATCTGATTGGTATCCAAAAAATAGCGCTAAGGGAATTGGTTTTTTTCAAATTGGTGGCGGAATTGCTGGAGATTTTCCAATATGTGTCGTACCAATGTTGTATCAAGATATGGAAATGCATGATGTTCCTTTTTGGAGTTATTTCTGTCAAATTTCAGACTCAACAACTAGTTATGGTTCGTATTCAGGGGCAGTTCCTAACGAAAAAATTACTTGGGGTAAATTAGACATACAAACACCTAAGTTCATTATAGAGTCGGATGCTACCATTGTAGCTCCATTAATTTTTGCTTATTTATTAGATTTATAATAGTATTTTATGAAAAGAATTATTGTTGATTACGCCAAATTGACCAATGAAATTTTAAACTTATTAGTAGATAAGTTTCCTGATGGATATGATGATGCCGATATTGTGCGTTTTAAAAATCACAAAGATGAAAATATTGAAGCGGTTGAAGTACGAACAGAAGATACCATTTTTTTGGTAAAAATTAGTACTAAACTTTCTGACAGAATAGTAAATTATGACGAAGATGATGAAATTGATGACGTTATCGAGCCAATTAGTGGTTTAGAACTCGATGCTGATGATGATGATGATGATGATGACGAAGATGAAAATCTAGACAAACCCGATACTGATGGTGATGATGATGATGATGATACAGACAAAAATGATCTTGCAGAAGAGGAAGATGACGAGGACTAATAAATCCTAATTTTATAGACAAAAAAGAGAGGCAACTAGTTGCCTCTCTTTTTTTTTGAACTATTCTTGTCACAGTTAAGTTAATAAGACTAATATGTTTTAGTCCAACGTAAATTATCCTCACCCAACCATATCTAAAGCAGAGGGAGCTGATATTGAATTAATTTATAAACACTAATGGTATTAATCCCCTTTTTTTAATAATTCAAAAAAAAACTGTTCAAAATTTCTTCAGAACAGTTTTTTGATAAAAGGAACAGAATTAGTTTCTAATTAATTTTCTGTATTTTAAACGTTTTGGGGTTAAATCTCCTCCTAAACGTTTTTTCTTATTTTCTTCATAATCAGAGAAACCACCTTCAAAATAGTAGACTTCAGAATCCCCTTCAAAAGCTAGAATATGCGTACAAATTCTATCCAAAAACCATCTGTCGTGAGAAATTACAACGGCACAACCTGCAAAATTCTCCAAACCTTCTTCTAATGCTCGAAGCGTATTAATATCCAAATCATTGGTTGGTTCATCAAGCAAAAGTACGTTTCCTTCTTCTTTCAAAGTCATAGCAAGATGCAAGCGGTTTCTTTCTCCTCCCGAAAGCATAGAAACTTTTTTGTTTTGCTCACCTCCTCCAAAATTAAAACGAGACAAATAAGCACGAGAATTGACTTGTTTTCCTCCCATCATAATCATCTCCTGACCGTCGGCAAAGTTTTCCCAAATAGATTTATCTGGATTTATGTTAGAATGCGCTTGATCGACATAAGCTACCTTTACTGTTTCTCCAATAGTAAATTCGCCACTATCGGTTTCTTGCTCTCCCATTATCATTCTAAAAATAGTAGATTTACCAGCACCATTGGGGCCTATAATTCCAACAATTCCAGCTTGTGGCAAAGTAAAATTCAAGTTATCATACAATAACTTGTCTCCAAAGGCCTTGGCTACATTTTTGGCTTCAATAACATTTGTTCCTAAACGAGGTCCGTTTGGAATATAAATTTCTAGATTTTCATCCAGTTGTTTTTGGTCTTCATTCAAAAGCTTATCGTAATTCTGTAAACGTGCTTTTTGTTTGGTCTGGCGACCTTTGGCTCCTTGACGAACCCAATCTAACTCTCTTTCTAATGTTTTTCTTCGTTTCGAAGCTACTTTTTCTTCGAGTGCCATACGACTTGACTTTTGATCTAACCAAGAAGAATAATTTCCTTTCCAAGGAATTCCTTCCCCTCTATCCAACTCCAAAATCCAACCCGCTACATTATCCAAAAAGTACCTATCGTGGGTAACTGCAATTACAGTTCCAGCATATTGAGCCAAATGTTGCTCTAACCAAAGTACGCTTTCTGCATCGAGATGATTGGTTGGCTCATCGAGTAACAAAACATCTGGTTGTTGCAACAACAAACGGCATAAAGCCACACGACGGCGCTCTCCTCCAGATAAATTCTTTATTGGCGTATCTCCTTCTGGTGTGCGCAAAGCATCCATGGCAATTTCTAGTTTAGTATCTATTTCCCAAGCTCCAAGGGCATCAATTTTGTCTTGCAAAAGTGCTTGACGATCCATTAATTGATCCATCTTGTCTGCATTTTCGTAAACCTCTGGCAAACCGAACATATCGTTGATTTTATTGAACTCCTCCAATACAGCCATAGTCTCAGCAACACCTTCTCTTACAATTTCGATAACTGTCTTGTCATCATCCAATTGCGGTTCTTGTTCCAAATAACCAACCGTGTAACCTGGTGCAAAGACTACATCTCCTTGATAATTTTTATCAACTCCTGCAATAATCTTCAATAGCGAAGACTTTCCAGAACCATTAAGACCCAAAATACCAATCTTTGCCCCGTAAAAGAAACTTAAATAAATATTTTTTAATACTTGCTTATCACTGCTTGAGTACGTCTTACTCAATTTTGACATTGAGAATATTACTTTTTTATCGTCTGACATTTTTTTTAAAATTTATTTTTTGTTTAAAATTCTGTTTTAATTAGTATTGATTATGCGGGTTCTTCAATAACTCAACATCCCCCTAAAGTCTCCCTTTGAGCGAGCTAAAAACCCATGCATTTGCTAAAAACCCAATTCCTACAGCTGCAAATCCCCAACCTGCAACATCGTCATAGCGAAAAGCGCCCAATGCAACGAGTAACAATCCCATTAAAATCATTATAAAAGTTGCCCATCCTAAGACAGTATTTTTATTCATTCCCATAATTGCGGTATTTTATTTTTATAACTGCAAATATCGGGAATTTACCTCCTAATTGAAAATTTTATAAAGCATTTCTCGTAGCAAGTCAGATTGGGAGAGTGCATTTGCGCCAACTCCCTTGCTTTTTACATCAATAGTTCTTAAAGACGACACTATTTGACTGGCTTTCTTCATAGGATAATTTTTTAATGCGACATCGTATTCTTTTAAGAAAAAAGGATTTACGCCTAATGCTGCTGCAACAGTTTTAGGATTTCGATCTTTCAATCCGTGGTATTTTAGTAATTGAATAAAGAACCCAAAAACCAAACTTGTGGTAACCACCATGGGGTTGTCTTTTGGATTTTGAGCAAAATTTTCGGCTATTTTGTAGGCTTTAAGTTGGTTTCGTTCTCCAATAGCTTTTCGCAATTCGAATACATTAAAATCCTTGCTAAAACCAATATTTTCTTCAATATGTGCTGGAGTAATGGTGCTACCAGCAGGAAGTATTATTTGTAATTTTTCGAGTTCGTTGTTTATTTTACTCAGATCTGTCCCCAGAAACTCAACTAACATGGCAGACGCTTTGGGATCTATAGCGTATTTTTTACCCGACAGAACCCGTTTAATCCAGTCGCCAACTTGATTTTCATACAATTTTTTACTTTCGTAAACGACTCCGTTTTTCGCCAATATTTTGGTCGATTTTTTACGTTTGTCTAAGGTTTTGTACTTATAACAAAAAACCAAAACCGTAGAAGGCATTGGGTTTTCGGCATAACTTTCGATTTTATCGATAGTTCTAGATAAATCTTGCGCTTCTTTTACAATTACAACTTGTCGTTCTGCCATCATGGGATAGCGTTTGGCTGTCGAAATAATATCTTCTATTGTTACGTCTCGACCGTATAAAACTGTTTGATTAAACCCTTTTTCTTCCTCAGACAAAATGTTTTTTTCGATATAATCGGTTAATTTATCAATATAATAAGGCTCTTCACCCATCAAAAAATAGATAGGTTTTATGTTCCCGTTTTTTATATCATTTACAATTTTTACTACTTCGTCCATCAAGATTTATGATTTTAGATTAAAGACTTTAGATTTCGAATTACCAAAATATCTATTCTCTGATTTTATTTTTTCTCTTCATTTTTTTCTTCGTCTATCCTCATATCCATCTATCCTCTTTTTTCTCTATTCAAAAAATCTTACTTTTGCCTAATGCAAAAACTCAATTTTTCTTCTTATTCTTTTCGATTCAAAAATAGCGAAAATAAAGTGTCTATTTTTGATGAAATCAGGAAAAAATTCATAATTCTCACTCCCGAAGAATGGGTACGTCAGCATGTTGTTTTGTATTTATTAGAAGAAAAGAAATATCCTAAATCATTGATTAATGTCGAAAAAGTACTAAAAATCAACGGATTGCGAAAACGCTATGATGTTGTGGTTTTTAATCCCGACGGTTCTATCTTTGTATTGGTAGAATGCAAAGCACCTCAAATAAAAATTGCTCAAGCCACTTTTGACCAAATTGCCCGTTATAATATGACGCTCAAAGCAGATTATTTAATGGTCACCAACGGTTTGAATCATTACTTTTGCCAAATGGATTATGAAATGGAGCAATATAATTTTTTGAGAGAATTACCTAATTATGATTCCTCAGAATCTAAAAATATAAAACTATAAATGAAAATAGCAGTTGTAATTTTAAATTGGAACGGAACAAAATTATTAGAACAATTTTTGCCTTCGGTAATTAAATACTCCCCCAATACAAACATTTATGTTGCCGATAATGCCTCAACAGATCATTCGGTAGCTTTTGTAAAAAAACATTTTCCGACCATTCAAATCATACAAAATGATAATAATTATGGCTTTGCACAAGGATACAACGAAGCACTAAAACACATCGATTCCGAAATTTATGCTTTGATCAACTCCGACATTGAAGTAACCGAAAACTGGCTACAACCCATCGTAGCGACTTTTGAAAAGGAAGCAAAAACCGCCATTATCCAGCCTAAAATATTAGATTACAAAAGCAAGAAACACTTTGAATATGCGGGTGCGGCGGGCGGATTTATTGATCAGTATGGTTATCCGTTTTGTAGAGGTCGTATTTTTGATACTGTCGAAGAAGACTCGGGGCAATACGATGACAATTGCGACATTTTTTGGGCCTCTGGCGCTTGTTTTTTTATTCGAAATGAGGTTTACAAAGAATTAAAAGGTTTTGACTCCGATTTTTTTGCACATCAAGAAGAGATCGATTTGTGCTGGCGCGCCTTTAATAAAGGCTATCAAATAAAATACAACTCAGCTTCTGTAGTGTATCATGTTGGAGGTGCCACTTTGCAACAAGGCAATCCTAAAAAAACATTTTTGAATTTTAGAAATTCCTTGTTGATGCTTACTAAAAACGTAC
>JAYVGE010000267.1:0-8437 GCA_043772515.1 Flavobacterium sp.
CACAAAGATTGCCTTAGAGTCCTCGAGCCGTTAAAACAAGTATACAATAAAATTAAATATATTAAAAATGGGTAAAATAATCGGAATTGATTTAGGTACTACGAACTCTTGTGTTTCTGTAATGGAAGGTAACGAAGCTGTTGTAATTCCTAATGCAGAAGGAAAAAGAACAACACCATCTATCATCGCTTTTGTTGAAGGTGGAGAAATTAAAGTAGGGGATCCTGCGAAAAGACAAGCAGTAACTAATCCAACTAAGACTATTGCTTCTATCAAGCGTTTTATGGGACAATCTTTTGCTGAGACTACAAACGAAGCAAAAAGAGTTTCTTATTCAGTTGTAAAAGGGGACAACAATACGCCACGTGTGGATATTGATGGTCGTTTGTACTCTGCTCAAGAATTGTCTGCTATGACACTTCAAAAAATGAAAAAAACAGCCGAAGACTATTTAGGTCAAACGGTTACCGAGGCAGTTATTACTGTTCCAGCTTACTTTAATGATGCACAACGTCAGGCTACTAAAGAAGCTGGTGAAATTGCAGGTCTTAAAGTAATGCGTATCATCAATGAACCTACTGCTGCAGCTTTGGCTTATGGTTTGGATAAAAAAGGTACGGATCAAAAAATTGCTGTTTACGATTTAGGTGGAGGTACTTTTGATATTTCTGTTCTGGAATTAGGAGACGGAGTTTTTGAACTATTGTCTACAAATGGTGATACTCATTTAGGTGGAGATGATTTTGACCACGAAATTATTGACTGGTTAGCTGCCGAATTTTTAACCGAAGAAGGTATTGACTTGCGTTTAGACCCAATGTCTTTGCAACGTTTGAAAGAAGCTGCCGAGAAAGCAAAAATTGAATTGTCTTCTTCTTCTGAAACTGAAATCAATTTACCTTACGTAACGGCTACAGCTTCTGGACCAAAACACTTAGTTAAAAAATTGTCTAGAGCACAATTTGAAAAATTGACTGACACATTAGTAAAACGTTCTATGGCACCAGTTGCCAAAGCGTTGAAAGATGCTGGTTTAACGGTTGCCGATATCGACGAAGTAATCCTTGTAGGAGGTTCTACTCGTATGCCAAGAATTGCTGACGAAGTAGAAAAATTCTTTGGTAAAAAAGCCTCTAAAGGAGTTAACCCTGATGAAGTTGTTGCTATTGGAGCAGCTATTCAAGGTGGGGTTCTTTCTGGAGATGTAAAAGATGTATTGTTATTAGACGTTACTCCTTTGTCTCTAGGAATCGAAACTATGGGTGGAGTTATGACAACTCTTATAGAGTCTAATACAACTATTCCAACCAAAAAATCTCAAGTTTTCTCTACTGCTGCAGATTCTCAACCAACAGTTGAAATTCACGTATTGCAAGGAGCTAGAGCAATGGCTGTTGATAACAAAACTATCGGACGTTTCCATTTAGATGGTATTCCTGTAGCACCAAGAGGAGTTCCTCAAATCGAAGTAACTTTTGATATTGATGCCAATGGTATCATCAAAGTTTCTGCAACAGACAAAGGAACAGGGAAATCTCATGATATCCGTATCGAGGCTTCTTCTGGATTGACTGCTGAAGAAATTGCAAGAATGATTCAAGATGCTGAAGCAAATGCTGGAGCTGACAAAATTGCTAAAGAAAGAGCCGAAAAATTGAACGAGGCTGACAGTATGATTTTCCAAACGGAAACGCAATTGAAAGATCTTGGAGCAAAATTGGCCGATGATCATAAAGTAGCTGTAGAATACGCTTTGACAGAATTGAGAATGGCACACCAATCTCAAGACGTTCCTGCTATTCAAACTGCTTTGGATAACATCAACGCAGCTTGGAAAGTAGCTACAGAAGCGATGTACGCTCAAGGAGAACAAGGCGGACAACCAGCACAGCCACAAGCTGATGCTCAAGGAGACAATGTTGAAGACGTTGAATTTGAAGAAGTAAAATAATCTTTTTTAGATAAAAGAGAATAAATTCTTAGATTATAGATAAGAACCGAGCTAGAAATAGCTCGGTTTTTTTGTGTTCTCTGTTTTTTTAAGATCTTAAAATAGCGGAAGTATTTTACAGCTATCAAATGATGACTGGTACTGTACTTTTCTAAAATATTTCCGTAAATTTACGTTATAAATGATTCTGAATGAGGAAAATTAAATACAAGAGAGGACGTAAATTACAACCTTATAACCTAGAATACACGGGTATTCATAAAGATAAAGAGTCAGAAATACAATTGTTTGTATATGATAATTTAGATGTTTCGGAGTATGAGAATTTCATTGTTTCGAAATTAGAAAAAAAATTAGATTCCAATAAAAGTTATTGGCTTAATGTTCATGGTTTAAACAATCTAGAAGTGCTCAAAGAGATTGCAATTCATTTTGAGATTGATAATTTTATGCTTGCCGATATTTTAAATACTAATAGAAGAACCCGAATTGAAGAACAAAAAGAGGTGCTTTTTTTTAATATAAAATCAATATTACCAACAGAGAATTCTGATAATATAAGTGTCGAACAAATTAGTTTTTTGTTGAAAGAGGGAATTTTAATTTCTTTTCAAGAAAAGCGTAGTGATTTTTTTAGGGATATTCGCGAGCGCATACGAACGCATTCTGGGATCGTTAGAACCAAAAAAGTCGATTATTTACTGTATATTCTACTCGACGCCGTTATGGAGAATTTTTATATTACCTTAGAAAACGAAGAAAACAAGGTAGAGGAATTGATTAATCTTTCGAAAAACAGTGCCGACCCAATAATTTTGGAAAAAATAGAAAAACACAGGGATAATTTTAATTTTTTGAAACGTTCGATAATACCGCTTAGAGACTCTCTTTATGACATCAATAGCATAAAAGATGATGATGTATTTAATGTAATTGAAGCTGATAATTTTAGTTTTTTTGCGCGTCTTTATCAAAAATGTTTGGAACTTCTCGAGCAAATAGAATCGGATATGGGATCGCTCGAAAGTGCTTCCAATTTCTTTTTCTCGGCACAAAGCAAGAAGATGAACGAAATTATGAAAACCCTAACCATTGTTTCTGCAATATTTATTCCTCTTACTTTTATCGTTGGTATTTACGGCATGAATTTCGATTATATGCCCGAATTACGGCAAGCAAATGGGTATTACTCGGTAATGGGAGTTATGTTCTTGATAGGGATTGCCATGATCATTTATTTTAAAAAAAGACGCTGGTTCTGATTATAAAAAGGGTATTGCTTCTCAAAATATATTAAAAAATAAAACACACATGAATAAAGCCATTTATATAGCTACAGCCGAAAATAATAGTGGTAAATCTATCGTTACTTTGGGTTTGATGCAAATGCTTATAGGTAAAACTGCCAAAGTAGGGTATTTTAGACCCATCGTCGAAGATGTAGAACTGGGTGAAACCGATAATCATATCGAAACCGTGATTACACATTTTGGATTAGACATTAAATTTGAAGACGCTTTTGCTATTAGCAAAAGCAAATTAATAAAAAAGAAGAATAAAGGTAAATTGGGAGAGGTACTTGACTTGATTATAGAAAAGTACAAGAAGCTCGAAGAACAATACGATTTTGTTTTGGTCGAAGGAACCAGTTTTAGAGGAGAAGGAACTGTTATCGAATTGGATATGAATGTGCTAATTGCCAAAAACCTAGGAATTCCTACTATTATTGTGGGGTCTGGTGTAGAGAAAACCTTAGACGAATTGGTGGATAGTCTTTATCTAGCTTATGATTCTTTCAAAGTCAAGGAAGTAGAGGTTTTGGCTGTGATTGCCAATAAGGTACAGCCAGAAAATATAGAATTGGTTACTGTTGGTCTCAAGAAGAGTTTGCCGACAGAAGTTTTGGTCAATGCGATTCCAATAATTTCGAGTTTAAATAACCCAACCATTCAAGAAATTGTAAATAAATTGGATGCAAAAGTTCTCTTTGGTTCGGCCTATCTTAACAATCAAACAGGGAGTTTTAGCGTAGGGGCAATGCAATTGCGTAATTATTTATTACACTTAAAAGAGAATTGTCTGGTAATAACCCCAGGAGATAGGGCCGATATTATTTTGGGTGCTTTGCAAGCCAATGAATCGGTAAATTATCCTTCGATTTCGGGAATAGTACTCACAGGAAATATTCTTCCAGAAGAGAGCATTTTGAAATTGATCGAAGGACTTTCTACCGTGGTACCTATTATTGCCGTCGAAGAAGGAACGTATTCTATTACTAATAAAATAGGATCTATAAAGTCTAAAATTTATGCCAATAACAAGCAGAAAATAGAAACGTCTATCTTAACTTTCGAAAAACATGTCGATTTAGATGCTTTGATTCAGCGATTCATTAAGTTTGAAGCCGAAGGAATGACTCCAAAAATGTTTCAGTATAATTTAGTAAAGCGAGCAAGAAAACACAGAAAACACATTGTTTTGCCCGAAGGGAGTGACGAGCGAATCATTATTGCAAGCGCTCGTTTACTAGAGATGAACGTGGTCGATATTTCGATTATTGGTAACAAAAAACAAATAGAAAATAAGGTTGTAGAACTGGGTTTGGATTTCGATTTTTCGAAGGTAGCCATTATCAATCCTATAGAATCCGAATGGTATGAGGATTATGTAAATACGTATTATGAATTGCGTAAAGCCAAGAATGTAACCATAGCAATGGCGATGGATTTGATGGAAGATGTCTCTTATTTTGGGACTATGATGGTCTACAAAGGGCATGCAGACGGAATGGTTTCGGGAGCTGCTCACACAACGCAACATACCATTTTGCCCGCTTTGCAATTCATAAAAACAAAACCTAATTCGACGGTAGTTTCTTCTGTGTTTTTTATGTGTTTAGAAGACCGGGTTTCTGTTTTTGGTGACTGTGCCATCAATCCCAATCCTACTGCAGCACAATTGGCAGAGATTGCCATTTCATCGGCAGATTCTAGTTTGGCATTCGGCATCGAACCAAAAATAGCCATGCTCTCTTATTCTTCTGGTTCGTCAGGAAAAGGAGATGAGGTAGATAAAGTTAGAGCCGCAACCGAAATGGTAAGGCAAAAACGTCCCGATCTTAAAATTGAGGGACCTATTCAGTACGATGCCGCCGTCGATATGACGATTGGCAAAAGCAAAATGCCAAATTCTGAAGTGGCAGGACAAGCAAGTGTGCTTATTTTTCCTGATTTGAACACAGGAAATAATACCTACAAAGCGGTGCAAAGAGAAACAGGAGCATTGGCAATTGGTCCTATGCTACAAGGTTTGAATAAACCCGTAAACGATTTGAGTCGAGGGTGTACGGTAGATGATATTATAAACACGGTTGTAATTACAGCAATTCAGGCACAGGGATTGTAAGAATTGAATTAATAAAATTAGTGAATATTTTAAGTAACGAAAGAAGAAAACCACACAAGAAATAGTTCCCATAAGTTAGTTAAGAACAGTCGTTTAAATGAGTTTATATTTCTTATATGTTTTTCTTAAAAAACGAATAAGCCAATTTTTTTCAAAAGCCAGAAGAGCCATAATTGGGTTTGGTATAAGATAATAGAGTTTATGCATGTTTAAGTTTTTTTGAATAAATGAAGAACTAAAAAAAAATAGCTACAAACTCAAAAAAGACCTTGTTGCTATTAGATAAGCTTTTTGAAAAAGAGAACCTTAAAAAAAAGGCTTTAAAGTAGTAATCCCTTAACGTGTATAAATTCTAAAAAAAAAACAAAATAAATGAAAATAGTAATTATAAATTCAGGAAGCTCTTCTATAAAGTACCAGTTAATTGATATGCCTAGTAACAAAGTAATTTGTTCGGGTATGATTGACAGAATCGGATTGGAGACGTCTAATCTAAGTTATCAAACTGATAAAGATAAGATAGAGGAAGTTTTACCGATTGTCAATCATAAAATTGGGTTAGTAAAAATCGCTCAATTGTTAATGGACGTGACGGTAGGAGTAATCAAAAGCACCTCTGAAATTGATGCTGTCGGACATCGCGTTGTACATGGGGGAAGTAGTTTTTCGGATACCATTGTTGTTGACCAGGACGTAAAAGAAAAAATAAAAAATCTTTTTGAGTTGGCTCCCCTACACAATCCTGCCAATTTAGAAGGGATAATTGTTGCCGAAGAAATCTTTAGAAACGCAACACAAGTAGCAGTTTTTGATACTGCTTTTCACCAAACGATTCCTGTGGTTGCACACAAATATGCCTTACCTAATTCACTTTTAACCGATCATAAAATTCGCGTTTATGGTTTTCATGGTACGAGTCATAAATATGTTTCGGAAAATGCGATTCATTACCTAAAAGCCAATTCAAAAAGTCAAGGATCTAAAATAATTACAATTCATCTCGGAAACGGTTGTAGTATAACCGCAGTAAAAGACGGAAAAAGCATTGATCACACCCTTGGATTCGGACCAATGAATGGACTAATAATGGGGACTAGAAGTGGAGATGTCGATCAATCGGTTATCTTTTATCTGGTCAATTCATTAGGATATTCGCTTGAAGCCGTAAACACAATGCTGCAAAAAGAGAGCGGTATGCTGGGACTTACTGGTTACAGCGATTTGAGAGATATAGAGACCAATGCCGAAAATGGAAATGCCGATTGCCAATTGGCGCTGGCTATGAATGCGTATCGAATAAAAAAATACATAGGTGCCTATGTAGCGGCTTTGAACGGCTTGGATGCGATTGTTTTTACGGCAGGAATCGGCGAAAATTCTACATATATTCGAAAATTAGTTTGTACCGATATGGACTATTTCGGAATAGAATTAGATGATTCTAAAAACGAAATCCGATCCAAAGCGATTCGAGAAATTAATACTTCCGATTCAAAAACCAAGATTTTAGTGATTCCTACCAATGAAGAAATCGAAATAGCCAATCAAGTATATCATCTACTTTTGAATTGAGAATTTAGTAATAATACCAAACCCAAATATAATATAGCCCAATCGCTACCCTCTTCAACGGAAAAGGGCTGGAGGATGAGGTTAAATAAGTTATACTATATCAATGTCGTTTCCTTAAGACTTGACAACATCTGTACTAACTTTTAATTTCTTAAGGAAACGACATTGTAAACTATATTATAATTGGGTTTGGTGCGACATAAACAGTTTTAGAGCGATTCTAATCTGTGATTTTGCTATTCCTGTTTGCTTTTCTGTTATGAAGTATCTTTGGTTTGAGTTGTTGTCTCGTTTCAATTTAAATAAGTCGAAATCAAAAAATAAACTAGTTTTTATTTATTAAAAAGTATAGTTTTGCTTTTTTGAATTTAAGCTATTTTCTAGATTTATGCCGAATAAAGTGTGTTTTACGAAACCCTTTACCAAGTATTAATTGAGAAGAAAGCGCATAAATAAAACCTTAGTTATGATAAATAAATCACTTTTAATAGTATTGTTTTTAAACGGCATGTCCCTATTTTCCCAGAATCAGGACAAGCAAACCCTCAAAAAAATTTATGACACCTCATTAACCAATTCAAAATGTTACTCTTGGTTAGAATACCTTTCCAATACTATTGGCCCAAGACTTTCTGGCTCTGAAGGAGCCGAAAAAGCAGTTCAATACCTAAAAGAGCAACTAGAAACATTAGGACTTGATCGCGTCTATCTACAGGAAGTAATGGTGCCTAAATGGGTACGTGGCGAAAAAGAAGTGGCGTATATACTTGTTGATAATGTAAAAACAAGCCTTCCTATTTGTGCATTAGGCGGTTCTGTTGCTACTCCGATAAATGGATTGATGGCAGAAGTAGTTGAAGTACATAATAATGAGGAATTAGAAAACTTGGGAGTGATAAATGTAAAAGGCAAAATTGTTTTTTTTAATCGTCCTATGGATGACACACAGATTGAAGGATTCAATGCTTATTCGATTGCTGTCGATCAAAGATATGCTGGAGCCAAAGAAGCTTCGAAATATGGTGCAGTTGGTGTTATTGTGCGCTCTATGAATTTTCGTTTAGACGATTTACCGCATACAGGAGCACAAAGTTATGGAGATATACCAAAATCAAAATACATTCCGGCTGCGGCGATTAGTACCAATGGAGCTGATTTATTAAGTAAAAACTTGAAAAATAATAGCCATTTAAAATTCTTTTTTAGTCAAACGTGTCAACAGTTAGACGACGTTTTGTCTTATAATGTTATCGGAGAGATAAAAGGAATCGAACACCCAGAAAGAATTATGATTGTAGGTGGTCATGTCGATTCTTGGGATCTAGCCGATGGTTCGCATGATGACGGTGCAGGTATTGTACAAAGCATGGAAGTTCTAAATATTTTTAAGAATATTAAATACAAACCCAAGAATACCATTCGTGCTGTTCTTTTTATGAATGAAGAAAACGGAGGTAGAGGAGGAGATAAATACCAAGAATTATCAAAAGAAAATAAGGAGAATCACCT
>JAYVGE010000268.1:0-8435 GCA_043772515.1 Flavobacterium sp.
CTAAAGTTTTTACTGTCAATTTTTCCGTTAATGCTGAGGTCGTTTGCTTTTTCATCTTTTACAATAAAATGGTCGAATACTATGGCATCGGGAGTAAACGCAATGGTATTATTCATAGAACCAAATTTAGCGTTGAGTTGGGTGGCTTTGAAACCTATGTCGTTAAATTTTAATTCTCCAATTAGTTTCGGTTGGTTACTGGTTCCCGAAATATGGAATTTACCCGTAAAAAAACCGGTACTTTCGGTAAGATGATTCATCGAAAATCCCTGAATACTTTTCATGTTTAGTTTTGCTACAACCAAATTTAGATTCAAACTACTGTCGTTTGTTTTGTAATTTCCATCCAGATTTACTTGGTTGCCTTGACCTGTAACTGCAATATGAGCATCGTATTGATTGGCAATTTCATTATTTACTTTTACAGCAATCGTTCCTACGGTATCTTTTTTGAAGGTAAAATTTTCAACAATCAAATCAGAGGTAAATAATGGTTTCGCATTTAAATCTTTTAATAAAGCATTTCCGTTAATTTTTCCACTCATTTGTAAATCGCTTTTCTCGACCATGCTAGTTATGGTTTCAATTTCGAAGTTTTCAAAATCGATTGCAATTGGCGCATTGGGTTGCTCCGATTGCGATTGTATTTTAAGCTTGTTTTTATCTTTACTCAATTCAAAATCGGTAGTATAAATGTCGTTTTTTTTCAAACGAATCAAATTATCGGGAGTTATATTCCAAGATTGGTAATTGAGTATTACTTTGTTGGGATCAAGATTAATTTCAGAATTTCCGCTGGCAGTTTTTAATGTTCCTGCAATAAAATAACGTTCTGTTTCTTTTAAATCTTTGAGTTGCAAAGCATAATCGACAGTATTATTGGCTATTTTTCCTGAGAGATTTGTGTATGGCAACTGTATTTTAGGATTTAAAACATCGTCGACTACCAAGCTATAAACCAATGATTTGTCTACGGTTTCTACCTTTAATACTGCATTGGTAATCGTATTTTCGCCGTACATTAATTTCGGAATAATAGCATTAAAAATAATAGAGTCATTCTCAGAATTATACCGTCCTGTACTATTTATGGGTTCTAGGCTTTTTAAATCGGGAATTAATTGCAACAAAATGGGACTGTTTTTAACTGCTATTTTAAAGTCAAAATGTTGTTTGTCGGTTTTTTTCTTTTTGAAACTAGGATTCGAATCATAATATTGGGCAACCGAGTTGGATAAAGCATTTACGAGTTGCGAAAATTTGTATTTTCCGACCATGTAGACATCCAAAAAGGAAGATTGCAAAGCGAGTGTGTTTTTTTCTGCGGTTGTAGTTGCTACAATATTTATAGAATCTAGGGTAAATGCACCCTTTTTATTGGTAACAAAAAGATCGTGAGCAATTACTTTTCCGTTCAGATAATCTAAATCTGCCGATTGTACATCAGCTTCTACAACACCTCTTAATTTTAAAGGTCCCGCATGAAGGTTCAATTTTTCTAAATCGGCAATATCAACATTCAATTTTAATTTTGCTTTTGGATATTTATCTTTAAAACCACCACTACTGGCTACGGTAAACGTTAGATTAGGATCTTTTGCAAATGCCGTTGCTTGGAAATTTCCGTTGTCAATTTTGCCTTTTATGCCTAAGTTTTGATAGGTGTATTTATTAAAAATTACTTTTAGAACAGCTCCGTTTATTTCTGCGTTTGCGGTTTTGGGATTCAATCCTGTTCCTTTAATATTGGCTTTTAATGTGATTTTGCCAATCGAATCGTTTTTAATCAATTTGCCTAAATCAAAATTATCAAGTGCTGTTTGTACGTCATATTTTTCTTTGTTTTTTCGGCTTTGATCGAATGTCGCCTTAATTCGAGCATTACCAAAACTACTTAACAAATTTATATTGGTATAGAAATTATCTAGCGTTCCCTTAAAACTTCCTTTGGCACTAAATTCTGCTGGTAATGCGATAGAGTTGGGAACCGTTCCTTTGGGTACAAATTGATTGATGTCTTTAGAACTGGAGACAAAATTCTTTATAATCAAATCAAAATTAGACTTTTTTAAATCTGGTAACCCAACAATTTTTCCGCTCGCTTGAATTTTTGTTTTGCCAATGCCACTAATTTCTAAATTTGGAATTTCAATGCTTTTTAATTTTCCAGAAACAGTACTGTTAATCAGTAAAATAGCATTAGGGTTACTCTTAAACGGGTTGGTTTGGGCTAACGTAGGCATAAAAAGCAAAATATCTTTGAAGCCTAATTTGCTTTGTTTTAGAGAAGCTTTTAGAGACAACTCGCCAAGGTTTTCTGTAATCGATTCGATAGAAGGGTAGCCGATGCTAATCTCGTCTCTAACCAATGTTTGAGGCGTTTTTAAATATAATTTTTTGAGATATGTTATTTTATTTCCAAAGAAAAAATCGGTTTTGAAAGATTCAATTTCCAAACCACTTCGCTCTTTTGCAGAAAACGAATGAATCGTAACTGCAAGCGATTCGTGCTTGTAATTTAGATTTTCGGTTTGTATATTTATGTTTTTGAAATTCAGGTGTTTGTAATCGATTCCTCTTTTCTGCTCTAGGGCATTGGCATCATCAAACTTAAAATTTATTTTTTTAAGGTCGGTTTTGTTAATCTTAACTTCCCAATCGTTAGGAACAGTCTCCGTTTTGGTGTCGTTTTTCGAAACTATTTTTTTTAGTTTTCCTAAAGCCAAATTGCCTTTTACATTTTCTAGAGCAATACTTTTTAATAGTATCAAATGATTATCCAGATCAATAAGGTCAAATTTAACAAGGAGTTTTCGTAAAGCAAGTGTTGATGTTAATTTTGAAGAAACATTTTGATAATCAATGGCTAGTTTAGACACATCGATTGTACCTAATTTTAATCTTATTTTAGTAGTGTTTTCTTTAATTTTTTTTGGGGTTTGTGCCGTGTTATTGGCAAGACCTTGTTTCAATTTTAATTGTAAGCCATTAATTTTAAATTTGGGGATATCAAAATTCATTTCATCCAAATCAAAGGTTTTAATTCGGGTGTCAAAATGGTTCAGTTCAATCGAAGCATCATTTTTGCCAAAGTCATCAGCGTATTTTAGCTTAATTTTGTTTAAATCAATTTGTTCTATAGAAAAAGACATTGGAGTCGAATCGTCTTTTGGTTTTTCGGCAGAAGCAAAGGCTTTTGTAATATAATCAAAATTAAAAACAGCTTTTTTATCTCGTTTCAAATGAGCTGTAATACCTTCTAATTCAACAGAATTAATTATAATTTTGTTGTTTATTAGCTTAAATAATCCAATGTCGACGGCTATTTTTTTTCCAGCCAATAGCGTGTCTTTTTTTTGATCTTCGAAGTAAACGCCTTCGAGATTTATTTTTTTAAGGAATCCGAATTCGAGTTTATCAATAACAACTTTGGTTTTAATTTTGCTTTCTATATAATTAACTACTTTTTCTTTGGCCAAATTTTGTACAGCCGGAATATGTATAAGGACTACTAACAAAAGGAACAATACCATAATTGTAGCCAATGCCCATCGAATAATAGTTGCCGTTTTTTGTAAAAAGTTCTTCAAACGAGTTTGTTTATGGTCTAAAAGTAACCAATTTATAATGAAATTGCAATTCTTGAATATGGAGAAATAGAGCAAACTAAAAAAAATCGGACACCTTTTTACAAATTTTAGGACACCTTGACCCTTGTGAGTTTATAGGAACTTAATCAAAATCAGAGGCATGCTCCAATGATAATAAATGTTTCAAAATAAACCCTATAATTACTTCACTATGTTTCTATTTTCATAGGCGTTCAGTGAATTTTGTTTTGCCTCGTTCCTTGGCCCTTTTTCTTCGTTAGAAAGGGCTATTCAAAGATTTTTGCATTGAAAAAAAACAAAATAACTTCGTCAAATTTTGTACGATTTATTTTGAAATATTTTTTATATTTCGTAATTCTGTTTTTTAATTTTATTTTGCCGCTTGAAAGCAAAAGTGTTCCTCAAAAAATATTAAAACCCAATAGAAAATGAAGGCAATTGTAGTAAAAAAAATAAACGAAGTTGTTGCTGTATCGCATATTTCGTCATTACTAGACAAAAACAGTATTGAATCCAATCCTATTGCAGTCGCCAACTGGAAAGAGTTTCCTTATCGACCAGAAGTTTGTTTTAGAATTGCCCATGACGGAAAAAATATTTTATTGAATTATCGGGTAAAAGAAAACAGCATTCGTGCTCGATATACGACCACTAATAGTATGGTTTGGACAGACTCTTGTGTAGAATTTTTTATACTTCCCTCGGGTCAGAGCGAGTATTATAATATCGAATGCAATTGTATTGGCGTACTTTGTTTTGGCATGGGCAATGATGGTTTGTATAGAACTCCTGTTACAGCCGATGTTTGTAACACCATACAAAGATGGTCTAGCTTAGGAACTACACCTTTTGAAGAAATCATTGGAGAAGTACATTGGGAACTTTCGCTTATTATTCCGGCTGGTTTTTTGTTTAAAACAGATATGAAAGAATTATCAGGGCAAACAATGAGGGGAAATGTTTACAAATGTGGGGACGAACTCATCAATCCACATTTTCTATCTTGGTGTTCTATACATACACCAACTCCAAATTTTCATCAACCCAATTTTTTCGGAACATTTTTGTTCGAATGATACTTTATTTCAAATACTTAGTTGTTGTTATCTATTCCAGAATGATTAATAGTATAGACACAGGGTGTTAAAATTCTATTTATTTTTTGGAGTTGTTTTTTCGCACAAAGAAAACAAGTAACTTTGGAGCTAATAAATACATATAATTATGAAATACTACTTGATTTTAGTTGGCTTAATTTCCTTTGCTGTTTTTGGACAAAATGACTCTCAAAAAAATGAATTGTTAGATTATACAACCCATGTCGATGGCAAATTAGCTATTCAATATCCCAAGAATTGGATCTTAGAGGTTCCAGGTCAATACGGAGAAGTTTTTTGTATTTACTCTCCTCCAGCTAGTGCAGCCGATGGTTATCAAGATTTTTTAAGTCTTGTTGCAGAAGATTTGCAACAACCTAATGATAATTTAGATTCTTTTGTAAAAAATTCTGAAAACGAATACAAAACGATGAGCGAAAACGTTAAATTTTTGGAAGGAAATAAACTTAAAAAAGGTACTTCGGAGTATTACAAAAGTTTTTATACCGATGGAGTAGAGGAGGCTAGTAGTAAGTTTGAACGTTACTATTTTGTCGCAAATAAAAAAGGATATACACTTACTTTTGGTTGTAAAGTGGCAGATTTTGAAAAATCAAAAGCGGTAGCCGAATCTATTTTAAATTCTTTTATCATAAACAAATAGTCTGAAACGTTTACTATGAAACCAAAACGTTTTTAAAACGGATACGTTTGCGTTAAATAAGAAACGAACAAATTTTCAAATCCGCCAAATATATCCTACTTTAGCACCTTAAAAAATTGGGATAAATGATAAGCGAAGTACAGTTTCAGAACGAATTACAAGTATTAATTTCAAATGCAATCCGAGAAGACGTAGGCGCTGGAGATTACAGTTCTTTGGCTTGTATTCCTGCCGAAGCCACAGGAAAAGCGAAACTACTGGTCAAAGAAGATGGGATTATTGCTGGCGTTGCTTTTGCAAAAATGATTTTCGATTATGTAGATCCTAATTTGCAAGTAGAAAACTTTATAGCCGATGGAACTCCGGTAAAAAAGGGAGATGTTGTATTTCATGTTTCGGGAAGCTCGCAATCAATTTTAAGAGCAGAAAGAGTGGTACTCAATTCGATGCAAAGAATGAGTGCTATTGCAACCAAAACCAATCAATATGTACAACTTTTGGTAGGTACCAATACCAAGATTCTTGACACACGCAAAACAACACCTGGTTTTCGTGCCTCCGAAAAATGGGCTGTAAAAATAGGTGGAGGAGAAAATCATCGTTTTGCATTATACGATATGATCATGCTAAAAGACAATCATATTGATTTTGCAGGAGGAATTACCTTGGCAATAGCCAAAACAAAAACGTACCTCATTGAAAATAATTTAGATCTAAAAATTATTGTCGAAGCTAGAAACCTAGACGAAATTGCAGAAATTCTGCAAAGTGATGGTGTTTATAGAATTTTGATAGACAATTTTAATTACGAAGATACCAAAAAAGCCATCAGTCTTATCGGTAAGAAATGCTTAACAGAATCATCAGGAAATATCAACGAAACTACCCTTCGGGAATATGCCAATTGCGGGGTCGATTATATTTCTTCGGGAGCATTGACACATTCCGTCTTCAACATGGATTTGAGTCTCAAAGCGATTTAAAATAAAGGATCTAAGGAATGCTTTTTTGAATTAAAAAAAAACGTTTTTTGAATATAATACAACGGTTAAATGTCAGAAAAAAAAGTAGAGAATATAGAAGCCAAAATCAAAAGAAAATTAAAAGAAAATTCTTTTATTCGCTACCTTGTTCGTTTTCTAAAAGAAGTCAAGTTACCTTGGCTCGAGGGATTGTCGCTCTACGATTTGCTATATGCTTATGCAACCGAAATCCTCCAAGGAGCTCTCTCTGTTCGTGCAGGAGCAATTGCCTTTAGTTTTTTTATGGCACTATTCCCTTTTGCACTTTTTATCCTAAATCTTATTCCATTTATCCCAATCGAGGGGTTTCAACAAGATTTTTTAAAATTTGTAGAAGACAGTGTCCCACCAAATACCTACGATGCGATAGCCAATATTATTCATGATATTCTCAATAATAGTCATTCCGGATTGCTGTCTTCAGGTTTTTTTCTGTCTATTTTCTTAATGGCAAATGGGCTCAATGCAATCTTGGGTGGTTTCGAAGAATCTAGACACGTAGTTGATAAGCGCGGTTACTTTCATCAATATTTCATAGCACTCGGGATGTCATTGTTGCTTTCGTTTTTTTTAATAGTTACAGTGGCCACCATTTTGGTTTTTGAAGTATTTATACAGAAAACAAAAATTCAAGATGTATTAAGTGATAGTATTCCGTTGATACAACTCGGTCGATATGCCTTTCTTATTTTGATGATATTGGTTACCACCTCGATTCTATTGCGATTCGGAATTAAACAAAGCCATAAACCCTCCTTTTTTTCGATAGGTTCTGTATTTACAACGATTCTAATTATTATTTCTTCCTATTTTTTTGGGATTTGGGTCATACGATTTTCCAAATACAACGAACTTTACGGCTCTATCGGTACATTGTTAATTATGATGTTCTATATTTGGATAAACTGTCTAGTACTACTTCTAGGTTTCGAATTGAATGAAATTATCAATAATCATAAAAAAAAGCTAAAAAATAAAAAAAGGAATAGTTTAGAATAAAATTAATTATTTTAGGAGCCACTTCCAGCTGTACGCTATATCTTTTCTTGCCTAAAGAAGGCAAGAAAAGGATATCGCTTCCATCTGGGCTAAAAAAAATAACCATGAAAAAAAATGCAGTACTAAGTCTTACCTTATTTCTAATAACAATTTTGGGAGCGCAAAGTCAAACCGTTATCGGAAAATGGAAAACAATTGACGAGGAAACTAAAAAACCAAAATCTGTTATCGAAATCTATGAAAAATCGGGAAAAATCTACGGAAAAGTAATAGAAATTATGGATGCCGACAAGAGAAAAAATCTTTGTACCAACTGTAATGGAGAGGACAAAAATAAACCAATTCTAGGAATGGTCATTATCAAAGGACTTACCAAGGACGGAGACGAATACAATTCTGGGAAAATTATTGATCCCGTAAACGGAAAAGCATACAAATGTTTTATAACCCTTGACGGAAAAGATAAATTAAACGTAAGAGGTTATGTCGGTATTTCTTTGCTAGGGCGTACACAAAGTTGGACTAGAGTTAAGGGATAAGAGAATCTAGATTTCTATATCGGAATTTAGATCGTGATTTTTAATATACGCCTATATTTTTTTTAAAACATTAAAAATATAATTGACTTTACTATACCCAAGCCTACGATTTGGATGTTATAATCTTCGTCAAAGTTAAAAAACTTTTACGAAGATTTGCAATCGGGCTTATTCGTAAATATAATTGTACTAACAGAGAAATCGAATAAAAAAATGAAGAAAACAATAGTATTGTTTCTAATTATAATTGCAGCAAAAAGTTTTTCACAAACGAAAAATTTTATAGATTTGCCTTATATCGAAACTTTGGCAAAAGTTGATACTTTGGTAATTCCAGACAGAATTTATCTAAATGTTTCAATAACAGAAAAAGACACTAAAGGAAAAATTTCTGTTGAAGAATTGGAGAGTAAAATGAACGATAAATTAAAATCTATTGGAATTGAAACCGAAAAACAATTAACTTTAAACGATTTATCTAGTAATTATAAGAAATACTTTTT
>JAYVGE010000269.1:0-3438 GCA_043772515.1 Flavobacterium sp.
CCAATGCCCAAATCCGTTGTAGTGGCTGTGTGTGCCTTGCATGCACTTCCAATTCCTCAAAAGTAGGAATTTTATCTAGAGGGTGCAAGTCCCTTATCGGCAAGTTGTTGATTTTATATTGAGCCGATTAGCACGTGGTAAGCTGGTTTGGGGCGACCCATGCAGTGAAGGAAACCAAACGGCAAAAGTCTGTACCGAGTAACACAAAGCGCATAAGAGGCTAGCTAAATTGGGTAAGCATGCACAGCAATGCAAAGCCTTTAGACAACAGGTTTAGTTAGTAGATGCGTCGGGGATAGACCGAAAGAGGAAGTGCTTACCGAGGGAGGTCTTCACAACCACGAGTGGTTATGTGGAGAAGTCAGCAGAAGTCATAGTACTTGGGGAAACGAGTTACCAATAGAAACGGTATAAGACTCACAAACAAGGAAGGACCCAACGCAAGTGGTTCTCAATTTTCATCGGAATGACGCAAGTTATAGCCCTGAAAAAGCGGAACAGGAAGAATTTAATGTAAAACACCAAGTATGATTACACAAGTAACACATCCTTACAATCTCCAAAAGGCACTACGTCAAGTAGTAGTGAACAAAGGTAGTGCGGGCGTTGATGGACTAAAAGCCAGTCAACTAGCGGATTATTTCCGTGAACACAAGTCTGCATTGTTGGAGGATATTAAGAATGACCGTTACTTGCCGCAACCCATTCTTGGTGTGGAAATTCCAAAAGGAGGCGGAAAGTTCCGTCTCTTAGGAATTCCAACAGTAGTTGATAGACTGCTTCAACAAGCCGTATCGCAAGCGATGATGCCGAGATTTGAAAAGGATTTTAGCGTGAATAGCTTCGGATTTCGACCCAACAAAAACGCCCGCCAAGCGGTAGGCAAAGCTTTGGGAAACATTCACGAAGGCTACAACTATATTGTAGATATTGACCTAAAGACCTTTTTCGATGAAGTCGACCATTGCTTGCTGATGAACCTAATTTACCAAAAGGTAAAATGCCCAATTACGTTGCGATTAATCCGCAAATGGTTGCGAGTGCCAATACTGATCAAAGGAAAACTGGTCAAACGACGAAAAGGAGTTCCGCAAGGAAGCCCGATAAGTCCGCTTTTGTCAAACATTTTGCTCCATGAATTGGACAAAGAACTGACGAGAAAAGGCTTGAAGTTTGTTCGCTATGCCGATGATTTTAGTATCTACACCAAATCGAAAACCCAAGCCAAAACGGTTGGAAACACTATTTTTCTGTTTTTGAAAGACAAGCTGAAACTGACCATTAATCTGGAAAAGAGCGGAATTAGAAAGCCGATTCAGTTCACGATATTGGGATTTTCGTTTGCATCGACTTATCAAAAAGGGGTAAAAGGCAGGTATCAACTAACGGTAGGGGACAAAGCTTGGGCAAAACTCAAGCAGAGTTTAAAAGAAGTGACACGCAAAACCGCACCCAAAAGTTTCGAAGAACGCATCCGTAAAATCAACGAGATTCAACGAGGATGGTTAAATTATTTTCGGGGAACGAGTATTCAAGGAAAGTTACGAGATATTGACGGATGGTTGCGCAACCGTCTGCGCTATTGCATTTGGACGGACTGGAAAAAGCCCGAGCGCAAAAGGAAAAACCTAATGCGATTAGGGATCGATAAAGACCACGCCTATGCTTGGAGCAGAACTAGAAAAGGAGGCTGGAGAATCGCCCAGAGTCCGATTCTAACCACTACAATTACCCTACTGCGACTTAAGAAGAAAGGCTATCAATCAATGTTGGAGATTTACATGGAACTCAACCCATCACTTTGCGAACCGCCGTATACGAGACCCGTACGTACGGTGGTGTGAGAGGCGCACTCCGTCAGTTTTTGGCGGAGCCGTCTACTCGATTATCAGGAGTACGGGTCACTAAAACTAAATATGTTATGGAAGAATTTAAAGGAACAAAAATGAATTGGGCGGTTAAATATAATGAAGTTCGTAAAAATGAACACGGGCTATTATTTACTATAATAAACAGCCCTTTGATAGCTAACAATGTTATATGTACTGTATTCTCTAAAACTAATACGGAAAAAGAGGTAATGGCTAATGCTAAATTAATTGCATCCGCCCCTGAATTATTAGAAGCGTTACGAGAACTGCTAGAATTAAAACAATTAAAATTTAATGATGGGGAATATCCAAGTGAAGAATACAGCAAACGAAAACCAATTGCGTGGGAAAATGCTAGAAAAGTTCTTGAAAAAGCATTAACGTAGTATTCCTGATAACGTTCTGCTACTAGGCGATGTAGCGGGGTTAAAATTCACTATTTTTGGAGTTTTCGCCGATTTCTCCAAGTACAAAATCATTTTTAAATTAAGCCTAATTCCGCTATATTGCTTAGTAGCTGTTGTGTGAGGTTATTTATTTTTCCCATCGTATTCTGTAGTAATATCCAATTTCGGGATTCAACAGATGGTATTCATAAGTTTTAGTAATACTATCAAAAGGAATTTCTCTTATTTTTTCAAACGATGCGCTTACCACAGAATCTATTCTTCTTTTTTCCAAAATTGCATTTTGTGAGAATTCTTTAGACTTGTTTTTAAGAATTATTCTATAATGTATAATGTCAACTTCACTTGTTACTCTTGATTCGACGTGTGGTAATGAAACTTTATCTACGTCATCTAACATTGCTTTAAAATGTAATACACAATTTTGATTATAGTAGATAGGTTTTTTAAATTTTAGTAAAGCTCTGTCGTACTTTGTTGGGTCTTGTTCGTCTACAATGTTAACAACTTCCTGTAAGTCAGAAGTTACTGTAGGAAGGTGTGTTCCTGTCCATTTGAAATTATAATCCATTTCGGTAAGAACTGGTTTCTTCACTTGTATTAACTTATAAGTTTCATAAGTTATGACATTTCCGTCAAGTGTTTCATATTTGATAAACGTAGACCTATTCTCGTGGTCTGTTTGTTTTATGTCTAATATCTTATAAAGTGCATATATAAGATACGAAGTGAAAGTTAAAAGCATTAAGCAGAAGAATGCTAATGCTACAAAAACTGCCCATTTGTCGGCTATAAACAAAAAAACTAGCCCTAATATTGAAGCTAAAGAGGCAAAAAAGGCAAATTTGCCTGAAAAAAGACTGCTAATCGTCGTAGTAAAGTTTTTATAGCTCATAAAATGCGGTTTGTACAAAACTACATTTTTTTCCTATGTTATGCATCTCCGCCCATAATATTTTATATTTAATTAGTTATGCAAATGTACAATAAATTTTATTCCAAACAGATTTTTCTTCTGTGTTCATTTCTTTCGTGTTTTTAGCACTTTGGTTCTTATAATCTCACACAACGTCAGTTCGTCTAAAAACCTCCAAACAAACTGTATTTTGTTACTCATGGAGTAAATATATGTTATTTAAACTACATTTAAACTTCGTTCT
>JAYVGE010000270.1:0-3426 GCA_043772515.1 Flavobacterium sp.
CAATTTATGAAAGATGCAAAAGCAAAGTACCTTTGGGCAAATACAACAGGAACTGGAAGTCTTGGTTTGTCTTTTGAAAACATACTCGACAAGGCAAAAACTGCACGCTATTGGATAGCAACAGGTTCGTTTAAAAACAGTACCGAATTGGCAAACAGCAACCCGCACTACTCTCAGTTTGATGCTTTCAAATCGAGAAATGTTTATACGTTTGAAAGTAAAATGGGCGCAACAGGTGGCACCCTTTTTTATGAATTATCACCAAGCAGACCCGATTTGGTTTTGAAAGATTACATCAAAATTTTTCACCCAGAACTGCTTTCAGATTACCATTTTACTTTTGCTCAAAAACTAAATTAGACACATTGCCGAACCAAAAACGAAATACAATTCTTTTTATTTTACTTACTCTAGGACTACTTTTATTGTTTTTTGTAAACATTAGCTTTGGCTCGATTACTATCCCATTCAAAGAAATCTACAGGAGTTTATCAGGAAGTCAAGCAAGTAAATCGACTTGGGAATATATTATCATTAATTATCGCTTACCCAAGGCCATCACAGCCGTTTTGGTCGGAATGGGATTATCGATAAGTGGTTTATTGATGCAAACATTATTTAGAAACCCTTTGGCTGGACCGTATGTTTTGGGACTAAGTTCTGGGGCTAGTTTGGGTGTTGCCTTTATTATACTAGGTGCTGGTTTCTTACCTCCATTTTTAAGTGGTATTTTGTTATCATCCTACGGTATCGTTTTGTCCTCTACAGTAGGTAGCACAGTAGTTTTGCTGCTGGTTTTATTGGTTTCGCAACAGTTACGAGACACCATGGCTATCTTAATTGTGGGATTGATGTTTGGTAGTTTTACCAGTGCTATTGTAGGCGTTCTTACCTATTTTAGCTCGGCAGAACAATTACAAAAATTTACTTTTTGGTCTATGGGAAACTTAGGTAATTTATCTTGGTCGTCCATTATCATTTTATCGATTAGTGTTGCTATTGGTTTGTTGCTAAGCTTATTAAGCATAAAACCATTGAATGCATTGCTTTTGGGTGAAAATTATTCAAAAAGTATGGGGTTAAATTTCAAAAAGGCACGTCTTATCATTATTTTTGCAACAAGTATTTTAGCAGGAAGTATTACGGCTTATGCAGGACCTATTGCGTTTGTTGGTCTAGCCGTTCCTCATATTGCCAAATTGGTATTTCAAACTAGCAATCATAGCATTTTATATTGGAGCACTTTACTTCTTGGAGCTGGAATCATGCTTATTTGCGATGTCGTTTCGCAAATGCCTGGAATGGATATTACCTTACCAATCAATGCGGTAACTTCGATAATTGGTGCACCAGTTGTGATTTGGCTTTTGGTTCGAAAGAGAAGTTTTCAGTAATTTTTAGCATTCCGTCACCGCTCCAAGCAATCCTTTACAATCGATAAAATCTGCGTTATCAGCGTACCAACATTTCATTTTATGAAAACTAAAAAAAACCTACTAACAACATCACAATTAAGCATTGGTTACAAAACCAAAAAATCGACCATCACCATCGCCAAAAACTTAAATCTGAGACTACAAGAAGGAAAACTTATTGCTCTAATTGGTGCTAATGGCATTGGAAAATCGACTTTATTACGAACGATTACCGGAATTCAGAAGCCATTACAAGGAGATGTTTTTCTGAACGATAGAAAAATAGCTACCTACAAGCCTTTGGATTTGGCCCAAAACCTAAGCATTGTGCTAACCGAAAAATTACCGCCTAGCAATCTTACCGTTTTTGAGTTGGTTGCCTTGGGCAGACAACCTTATACCAACTGGATTGGCACACTATCCTTTGAAGATATAGCAAAAGTAAATACCGCTTTAGCACATACTCAAATCACACATTTGTCTACCAAAAAACATTATGAGATTAGCGATGGACAATTACAAAAAGTACTTATTGCACGTGCTTTGGCGCAAGACACACCCCTAATAATACTAGACGAACCGACAACTCACTTGGATTTATTACACAAAGTAGCTCTTTTTAAACTCTTAAAAAAACTGACTCAGGATACCAACAAATGTATCCTTTTTTCGACTCACGATATTGATATGGCGATACAACTCAGTGACGAAATGATTATTATGACTCCCGAAACAGTCGTTCAGGATCAACCTTGCCATTTGATTACCAAAGGAAGTTTTAATACATTATTCAAAGACGAACATATTATTTTTGATAGCGAAAAAGGAAAATTTTTAATTACTTAATTAAGTTACTTTTATAGCAAAAATTAGCACTATTTACCCCAAAAAAACAAGAATATATTCAAAAAATATAGTAAGACTAAAAGGCAAAAAGTTTTGAAAACTGCGACTGAATACTGTTTGCTAACTCCAGATATCTACTATCTGACACCTCTTAATAAATTGATACTAACCGTTGCCAAATCAGAATCTGGGAATCTTTTAAAATAATTGACATCTGGAAACAAGCCCGCTTCGGCAGCAATCGCATTCAAAACAGGGATTTCGACTATAAACTGATCCGAAAAACCATGCGTAGCATCGTATGCCGTAGCAGGAGTTTTACCCAAATTGATTGCTACCAAATGAGGCGCAAGAGTATGCAACTCGATGATAAGTAATCCGAATTTTTTGACAAAAGGAGACCATTTTTTAAAATGTTCTAGTAAATTATCTTCTACTAAATTATTATTGACTCGAACTCCCCTGTGTGCAAAAGCCCCCGTAGACAGGCTCACCCTCTCGGTAGCTATTACTTTTGGAGTCTCCCAAATTCGGTTATGATCCAGAAAAGTTCTCACATTCAACAAATCTTTCAAATCGATTTTATAGTTCTCCCATAAATCTTGAGCGAGCAAATCAGGACGACCAATATCTCCCCAAATTACTTTTGCCCAAATATCGGCCTTAATCAAATTAGCCCGTGTTACCTTGAGTGCCGCTTGATTATAATCGGCTCCAACTAGAAACAAAGGATGTGTATCCAACATTTTTCCTCTGAGTGTTTGTCTATCAATCACATTAAAAATATGTTCTAGAAAAGCCCCATTACCGCAACCCATATCCAAGATTCCTTTGGGTTGCTCTTCTATTGGCAAATTGAATAATCGAATAACAACAGCATCTATAATTTTAAAATAAGTATCGTGCGCACCTCCACTTCCCCAGACATTCATCTCGCGATCGATATGTATTTCGTCTTTTCCTTCTTCAACCATTCGCAATAGCGAAGCATTCCCAAACACTAATTCTTCAACCTTACTAAAAGTAGGCAAATAAGAAACCGTTACTCCATAAGCAGCAGCTCTTTTAGCAAAAAACAAGCCCGATTCGGTAAACTGATAATTTCCATTTTTTTGGGTAAACCATCCCAATGAAACAAAAAAATCGAGTATTATATCGAAATTTT
>JAYVGE010000271.1:0-8377 GCA_043772515.1 Flavobacterium sp.
TGTGGTTTTCAAAAACGAAGCTAAGTCTGCGTTTTCATGATCAAAATGGATCATTTTTTTGGCTTGAGCTTGCATAAGGTATTTTCGGTCGGCTTTTCTATTCATATCAATTACCGATTCAAAAAAATACATCGCACTGTCTGTTTTTCCTGCTTCTTCGTACAATTGTCCCAACACAAAACGGTATCTAGCTTTTTCTGGATTTTTTTTGGTAAAATTCTCAGCCAGTTTTAATTTTGCAACGGCACTATCTTTTTCTTCCAAATGCAAAAAAGCATCTGCCAAAACTGCATTTGCGTCTGCAAATACTTGTTCTTCGGTCTTTTTATCTTGCAAAAATCGAGTGATGTTTTTTTGTGCCAAAGCATCATTGCCGAGACGAACATTTACTTTTTCTCTCCAAATTTTTGCCTCGTAAATATTACTGCTGGTGGGATATTTGTACAAGATATAATTGAAAGCTTCTAAGGCTGGAAGAAATCTTTGGTCATAAAAACGGGATTTACCCAAGAGCAAATAAGCCTCATCCATTTGCATGTTTTTTTCTCTTCCATGTATATTCATAGAATGCTTTTGAATTGCTTTTGTCGCTTTGGTTTCTGCCAATTCAAAATCGGCATTTTTGGACTTTCCTTCGATAGGTAACTCATCATCGATTTGCAGACGCTCAATTGGCAATCGTTCCCAAAAATTATCTTTACTATTGGCTTCGATACTCGCAATTCCTTTATCTAAAGCAATTTGCCCATTATATAAAATATTATATTCTGTACTTAATGCATGGGAATTTCTAGACACAAAACTGTCTCTCTTGGTAGAACATGCCAACAAAAGAGACAGAAATGCAACAGAAAATAGCTGTTTATAGTTATTGATTTTCAATGGCAAACGTTTTTATCATTAAACTTTAATAAAAGTCTTTTAGTATAATGACTTGTAAAAATACGTTTCTTTTTGTAATATCGAAATTTAAACTGCGAAAAACGCCTCTAATTCTTGTAAGGTTTCCTTTGAGGTCTGAATATCTTTAACAATTTCTCCTTTATTCAAAGCAACAATTCGATCACAAACTTCGACTGTGTGCTGCAAATCATGACTCGAAACCAAAACAGTTACCTCTGGATTATTAGCTAATTCTTTGATTATTTTTTTTAATCGGTTTACGGTTGTAGGGTCTAAATTTGCAAAAGGCTCGTCTAATATTACGATTGTTGGATTACCGATTAGTGTAGCAATAATACCCACTTTTTTCTGATTCCCTTTGGATAAATCCCGCAAATATTTTTTGTTTTTCAAAATCTCACCATTAAAAAACTCCTCATGTTTGGCTAACAAAGCATCGATATCTGCTTTGTTCTGACCTCGTAAATCACCAATAAAATAAAAATATTCTTCGGGTGTAAGATAGCCAATCAAGAAACTTTCGTCTAGAAAAGAAGCCGTAAAAGGTTTCCAGTTTTCATTAGTATTAACCTGTATATTATTGTTAATGATGTTGCCAGAAGTAGGCTCGATCAGATCTAATAACAAGCTAAAGAAAGTGGTTTTTCCTGCTCCATTATTTCCTACCAATCCAAAACTTTGTCCTTTTGGAATTTCAAGAGTCTCGATGTTTAAAACTATTGTGCCGTTATATGCTTTTGAAAGATGGTTTACTTGTATCATTTTTATTTATTGATTAATTTGCTAGATTCTTTTTAGATTTTGCCTATTTGTTCTAATTGCTTATTTTTTATATTAATTATTGCCAATTCTCTATTATCCTTTTTGTTTGTAAGCGGCAATAGTTTTGTATTTCTCGGTCTTGTATATTTTTTCTATAAACGAAAATACTTTGTTTCTAAAAGCAAAACCTAAAATTCCTGCCAAGGCTACCAAAACCAGTCCGAGGTTAGCACTGGCGAGATAAATACCAAAAGCATAAAGTACTACGGGTAAAAATATTTTAGGGAGAGAAATTAGCATTGTTTTTACACTAAAGGCTTTTTTGTCTCCAAAAGCTCCTTTACTAGAATCTAAATCGACGGGGGTTTTGGTATAAGCGCCGCCCAAAAGTACCAGATGAGAATTGACTCCAACATTATAAATCGCTCCTGCAACAATGGTTAAGTAAATCTGCCATCCATAATACAAATAAAACGAAGCCAAAGCGGTCGATAGAACCGTTGCAATAACAATTAACCACCATTTGGAGTTCAGATAGCCTTTGTAAGGAATATTTTGCGACATCATTAACTGGTAATATGCGCTATCCCAACTGGGTACAAATTGACCAAAAGTGAATAAAAAACCACCCGAAACAAAAATTCCTGCCAGAATAGTCATGTATTGCGATTGACTTGGATTATTAAAAAACAAAAGTCCGTAGAACAAGAAAAGAACACTCATAAAAATAGTCGTTTTGGATCGTTTATTCCTTTTTATTAGTTTTATGTCGTTTTTAAGAAATGTTCCCAAAATTCCGAACTGATTCAACCAAGTAAGGTTTTCGCTTTTGGCGATGGTGTCTTTTGTAGAAAGTCCCGCATCGAGGTAAGCATTGTTTTTGAAAAAATTATACGTGATGTAATACAATCCGATCAAGATCACTACTGGAAGGAGAAACAATGCTTTTGATTGAAACAATCCGTCAAAGAAAATAGCCGTATAATTGGTGATGTCAAAAAAATTATAATATTGACAACCTACCAAAACGGCTAGAATTCCTAGACAAATAACCAGTAAATTATCGATATTATTGAGTAGAATAATCAAGAAATTACTACTATAAACCAAAGAAAAAATCGCCAAATGCCAAACTAAAACACTGGTAACATCATACCCTTCAATAAGTAAAATAATAGTAAAAGGAACAAACAAAAAAGCTTGGCTATAATTGAAAAAAGACAAAACCGTTTTGCCCAATGAAAAATGAACGATTGCAGTTTTTTTAATCGGTAAAGCCAATAAAGGACGAATATTCATTACAGGAATTTCCTGTAGTAATAGTCTTGCGATTAAATTAATAAAAAAGTAATAAACAAGGTATTTGTTTACGGTTACTAAAGGATCTAGGTGATTTTCTTTGAGCAAATAAAATCCGCCAATCCCCAAGGCCAAGAAAACTATGGTAAAATAGATAATAAGGAAGAGCATTAGTATTTTTATTGCCAAGTTAGAGCCAAATGATGCCGATCTTGTAAATGCCTTCCATTCGAGATAAATAAATTTTTTGAACATGGTTGTATAATTTGGTTTTGGAGTAAGTAATCGAAAGTAAGAAAACGTTACAAGTAATTCCATTCTCTTTTTTATTTTAATTCAAAATACTTCTGCTATAATACCCTTTTTATATTTCATTTAGCCCTATTTTTCATCGAACTGGATTGAAGCAACTACCGTTATAAAAACAAAAACACAACCTCAAATTATACCATGTTGTTTCTTTACTAAATAGTTTTATTACTTTTGTAAAAAAACAATTCCATGTCTTCATTCCTAAAATTGATTATAAAAGAAGTAAAGCGCGAAACCAAAGAGGCCGTTTCTATACTTTTTAATGTTCCCGAAGAATTAAAACCTAATTATACATTTATTGCAGGTCAATATATTAATCTAAAATTGACTCTAGACGGTAACGAAATTCGTCGTGCCTATTCTATTTGTGCTGCTCCAGAAAGTGGTGAATTAAGAATTGCCGTAAAAGCGGTAAAAGGAGGTGCTTTTTCGCAATTTGCCAATACCAAATTAAAAGCTGGAGATGTACTCGAAGTAGGAAAACCAGAAGGAAAATTTACCTTAGAACCACAAGTAGATAGACAACGAAACTATGTTGCTTTTGTCGCTGGTAGCGGCATTACTCCTGTACTTTCTATTCTTAAATCTGTTTTGAAGAGTGAACCAAATAGTACATTCGTACTTGCTTATGGTAACAAAACCCCAGAAGAAACTATATTTTATCAAGAATTACACGATTTACAATCTAAATATACTGGTCGTTTGTTTGTACATTATGTGTTTAGTCAGGCCAAAGCCGAAAATGCTTTATTGGGTCGAATAGATAAATCGACTGTAAACTTTGTCATGAATACCAAACACGCAGAATTAGATTTTGATAAATTCTACTTATGTGGTCCCGAAGAAATGATTAATACCGTTGCTGCTGTTTTGAAAGAAAAAAACATAAAAGAATCGGCAATAAAATTCGAACTTTTTACCACTTCGTCTCAAGAAAATACCATATCCGAATCGTTAGGTGGGCATTCTAAAATTACGGTTTTGGTCGATGATGACGAAGTTACTTTCGAAATGTCTCAAAAACAAACTATTCTAGAAGCTGCTCTAAAACAAGGAATCGACGCTCCTTATTCTTGTCAAGGGGGTATTTGCAGTAGCTGCTTGGCGCGTGTTACCTCTGGGACGGCACAGATGACCAAAAATTCTATTCTCACTGATAGTGAAATTGCCGAAGGTTTAATTCTAACCTGTCAAGCACACCCTACCTCCGAAAGTATTTATATTGATTATGATGACGTTTAGAAGATTGTAGATAATAAAAAAGAGTTTGCTTGGCAAACTCTTTTTTATTATCTTATTTTTCTCATTTCTGCAACTGCAACTCAATACTGCTCACTATTGTATCGACAGCAATGGTTCGCATTGCTTCTTGATAACCTTCTATATATTTATTTCCGTAGGCAGATGTTGGCAATTGTGGAAACAGATTTCGATCAGAAACCAAAGCGTTTTCAAATGGTTGATTAAATGGTAAAAAACCAGCAAACGGATGTGTTGCTCCCCAAAGCGTAATAACTTTTACACCCAACATTGCCGCAATATGACCATTGCCAGAATCCATGCTCAACATCACATCAAGATTACTAATGAGATTTAATTCCTGCTGAAATTTAATCTTTCCTGCCATATTAATGACATTTTCTTTTTGGCTAGAAAGAGATTCTAAGATTTCTAATTCCTTTTTTCCACCACCAAAAAGTACAATTTTATACTTTTTATTCTCTGCCAATTCATGGATAACTTGCTGCATTAATTCTATAGGATAAACCTTTGATTGATATTGTGCAAAAGGGGCAATACCAATCAAAATTTTATTCGTATCTCCGACAAAACGGAGAGTTTCTGTGTCTAAAACCGCTTTTTTAGGAAAACTAGGATGAGACAAATTGACCTTGTAACCGAGCTGCTCAAAAACTTTTATGTGTCTTTCGAACATCGAGGGCAACTGTACAAAGATTTTATCGTTCAATCGTGTCAAGGCTTTCATTCCCTCTCGTCCTTTATCCAGAGATGCCACTTTGATATTATTTAATGCAAAAAGAGAACGAATAGTTTTAGAACGCAAAACATTGTGTAAATCGGCAAAGGCATCAATCTCGATGTTCTTCAAATCATAATACAATTGTAACAAGCCTAAGAATCCTTTGTGCATCTCTTTGTCATCAAAAACAAAGAAAGAAACGTTGGGAATTCCATCAAAAAAAGGCTTAAAAAAAAGTCGGGAAACAACCGTAATTTTAACCGTAGGATTTTGAGTTACAAAAGCACGTATAACAGGAACTGTAATGGCAACATCTCCCATTGCGGAGAGTCTCATTACGGCTATATGCTTAATTTTTGGGGACAAATTTTCTATTTTAAAATAAATGAATTGTGGTGAAATATTGTAAAAAGTGGCCATTCTTTGACCATTTAATTTTTAAAAAATGCTTATAAATCAATGGATTATAGCACACTTGTTAACAAAACGGCAAAGTTTTTAACAATTTATTGATCTTTCTTTGGTCCTTTCAACCTGCTGATTTTACTTCTTTTCCATTTCTTTCATACCAATTAACTAAACGTCCACCTTCTTCATTACACAAAGCAGTAACATAACCTAAAATGCATCTTCTTCTGTCTGATGGGTTTGTTTTATTCCCTCCATTATAAGCAATGTTACCTCCTTCGCCTTTTTTAAATTCAACTTTGTCTTCTGACTCTTTGAGGTTTTTTAATATATCAATTGTTATCATAGACAAATGCTTATTCTAAAAATTATTTTTTATTTTGGTACAAAACAGGATTCAATTCATCATCATTATACATTTTCATTTGTTTGTACACTTTCATAAACTTATCTCCATTGGCAATATTTTCTAACAAATCATCTATAGCAGTTGACAAATCTGACCTTTGCTCTAAAAGAATGTTCAGCTTTACCTGACATTTATCTCTATGATCGGCTGAGGCTTCTCTACGAGTTGCTTCTTCATTCATATGATAAATTTTTAAAGCCAGGATAGACAATCTATCAAAAGCCCAAGCTGGACTCTCCGAATTGATTTTGGCATTGTCCTTTACAACAACATTACTATATTTTTGAAGAAAATAACCGTCTATATATTCTACCATATCGGTACGTTCTTGGTTCGAAGCATCGATTCTTCTTTTGAGCGTTAGTGCTACGACAGGATCTATATTTGGATCTCTAATTATGTCTTCAAAATGCCATTGCACTGTATCAATCCAGTTTTTAAGGTATAATAAATGCTCGAATTGATCCTTTGGATAGGGATTGTTTATAGGCTGATCGACATTGTCGAATAAATGGTAGTCTTTGATACTTTGGTCAAATACCGAATAGGCTAATTTTGAAAACATAATTTCATATTTTATAAATACAAAGATACTTTTTATACTTTTATTGTTTCTATAAAAAATATAGAAGTTTTATACCAAAATTAACAATTCAAATTCCTTAAATCACAAAAACATGCAAATTCATAATTTATCAGAAAAAAACAGCGTCTTAAATCATTTTTTAGGACAAATACGCAATGTGAATATACAAAATGACAGTATGCGCTTTCGCAAAAATATAGAGCGAATTGGTGAAGTTATGGCGTATGAAATAAGTAAAGAATTAACGTACAAAAATATTGAAATTAAAACCCCATTGGGTACAAAAAAGACAACCGAAATAGAAAATCAATTGGTCTTATGCTCTATTTTGAGAGCGGGACTGACCTTGCATAATGGTTTTTTAAATTATTTTGATACTGCCGAAAATGGTTTTGTTTCTGCCTATCGCCATCACCCTAATCAAGACGACTATTTTGAAATTCTGGTCGAATACCAAGCCATTGCAGCTCTAGACAGAAAAACCCTATTACTTGTTGATCCTATGCTAGCAACTGGACAATCGATTGTTGCCGTTTTTAATAAATTGATGGAAAAAGGCACTCCGAGAGCGATTCATATTGCTGTAGTTATCGCTGCACCAGAAGGTATTGCTTACCTTAAGCAACATTTGCCAGATTCTTGTCATCTTTGGATTGCTTCGATAGACGAAAGCCTAAACGAAAAAAATTACATCCTTCCTGGACTTGGAGATGCTGGAGATCTGGCCTATGGGAAAAAATTATAACTGAGAGAAAAAAGCAAAAAAACTACAGGCTAATAAAACAAATAAGACCATTTCTCTTTTCAACTTTACTTGCGCCAATTCGATATGACTTGTTGCCATTATTGCTAGTGGTGCAAATGTAAAGAGCAAGAGATCATTGCTTTTATGAGAAGAAATTGCAAAAATTACTATTCCGATAAAAAAAGAAGCAATGATTTTTTTGAATGAAGTATGTAGCAATAACGGTCTGCTAGAAAGTGTGGCAAACATAGAAACAACAAAAAATAAGGCTACTGTAAGATAAATCGAAAATGCTGCATTTTGGTAATTATTAGTAAAATAATCGATACTAAAATTGGTCTTACTATTCGAATTAATATAATCGATTACATCTATATTGAATACGGTAGTACAAATTAAAAAGAGAATAGCTACAGAAAGTAATGCTATAAAAGGCAAAACCCAATTTCTATAATCTCTAGAAACGTGAAAAAGGATCGAGATAAAAACCAATACTATAAAAAGAATACTCCAAAAATGAAATAACGCCGCAATAAAAATCCACAAAGAGGCATCAAATATTTTTTCTTTTGATGCTTTTAGCGATTGTAATGAAATTAATCTACGAAGCGCCAAAAGGATAAAGAAATTTGATAAAACTAAATTTGTATCATTAAATACCGAAGGAAAAAAAAGTGAAAATAGCGCATAAAAAAAAATGGTAAAACTACTGTCTTTACTCAGCCCGTTTCTTTTTGCAATAAAATTTGTAATAAAGATAGACCCCATCAATACCCCAAACAAAGCTACTTTTTGAAAAATTAAAACAACAGAATTACTCCAGAATAAATCTTGATATTGAAATAATAAAAAGAAAACCAGTATAAAAATCACTACCAAAGAAAAATTAAATGGTGTAGATTTTTTAAAAACACTTGTTATCATAAGGATATTTTATACTTTTGTGACTGTAAATATAATACTTGTTTAAAA
>JAYVGE010000272.1:0-23565 GCA_043772515.1 Flavobacterium sp.
AAGGATACAAAAAGAGAAACGGTCACAGACAGTATCTTACTCAAATTGTAATTGAAGGTATTACTGGTGTTGGTGCAAAGAAAGCAGCTCCTAAAAAAGAGGCAGTTGAAGCAACTACAGAAGAAGTTGAAGCTCCTAAGAAAAAAGTAGCTAAAGCTAAAAAAGAAGATACTCAAGAATAATAACAATATAAAACTTATACGTCATGGCTCACAAGAAAGGTGTCGGTAGTTCTAAGAATGGTAGAGAATCAGAATCAAAACGTTTAGGTGTTAAGATTTTTGGTGGTCAAGCTGCTATTGCTGGGAACATCATCGTAAGACAAAGAGGTTCAAAACATAATCCAGGTGAAAACGTTTACATCAGTAAAGATCACACACTACACGCAAGAGTAGATGGAGTTGTACACTTCCAAAAGAAAAGAGATAATAAATCGTATGTTTCTATACTTCCTTTCGAAGCATAATCATAAGATTCTATTTATTACAAAACCCGTTTCGTAAGAAGCGGGTTTTTTGTTTGTAAATTAAATAGTTTTTGTTTACAACTGGAGACATTTTGCAACGTCTTCGATAGGTTTTAACCAAACACAATCGCTCTCTATGGGGAGATCGGTTGGGTTTGGTTAATAAGTTGAATTATATTGGGCTTAGTATGAATATTTGATGGTAGCGTGAGGCAAACGGCATCTCTTTAGGGAAGTTTAAAAAAATCTGCGTGAAAATCTGCGCGCAGATTTGGCAGATTTACGACTTATCATGAGATAATTTTTTTACAACCAGATTAGACACTTTTCAAAAAACCTTTTTTTTTCTGCGTTTTGGCTATAGCCAATCCGTGTCATTCGCGTTCAATTGTCAAGGCTTTTCTTAGTTAGGAACTCTTTGTGAAAGTCCCAAACCCACTTTATTGAAATCTGTGGCAAAAAAAACAGCTATCCTAACTGATAGCTGTTTCAAATACATTACCACCTCCATTTATTAGATGATTTGCTATTAACATTTTGTCAATGCTACTTCAAATAACATTTAAAAATGCAAATACTTTACTTTGTCCCTCGATTTGCACACGTAACAATTTACGACCCACACATCTCGCAATCCTCAGGATCTGCAGCTTGTGCTTTTAGCAACATCGCTTTAAAATCTTCAGCATCGATAGCTTCGGTTGCAACATCTTCAACCTTTTTATCATTGTTTAAGGTAAATTTAATAGCATCTACGGCTGCTTTAGTTCTCAAATAATACATCCCGGTTTTTAATCCCGATTGCCAAGCATAAAAGTGCATCGAAGTTAGCTTGGCATAATTGGCATCTTGCATAAACAAGTTGAGCGATTGCGATTGATCTACAAAATATCCTCGTTGACGAGACATATCAATAATATCTTTCATCGACATTTCCCAAACGGTTTTATATAATTCTTTCAAATCCTGCGGGATCACATCGATGTTTTGTACCGATCCGTTGTGACGCATAATTTCTTGTTTCAAGGTTTCATTCCACAATCCTAGTTTTACTAAATCATGCAACAAATGCTTATTGACCACAATAAACTCTCCCGAAAGAACTCTTCTAGTATAAATGTTTGAGGTATAAGGTTCAAAAGCCTCATTGTTTCCTAAAATCTGTGAAGTCGAAGCTGTTGGCATTGGCGCTACCAACAAGGAGTTACGCACTCCGTTGGCAACCACTTCTTTCCTAAGCGAAGCCCAATCCCATCTTCCTGATAATTCCTCGTCTTGAATCCCCCACATATTGTGCTGAAACTCTCCTTGCGACATCGGAGAACCTTTGAAGGTAGAGTATGGTCCTTCTTCTTTTGCCATTTCCATAGATGCTGTTACAGCTGCGAAGTAAAGGGTTTCGAAGATTTCTTGGTTTAACCTTTTGGCGTCTTCGCTCGTAAACGGCAAGCGCAACAAGATAAAAGCATCGGCAAGCCCTTGAACACCAAGACCAATTGGTCTGTGACGTAGGTTGGAGTTTTCGGCTTCTTTTACGGGATAGTAATTCCTGTCGATTACTCTATTTAGATTACGAGTTACGCGTTTGGTAACATTGTGCAATAACTGATGATTGAATGCTCCATTTTCGATAAACATTGGCAACGAGATAGAAGCTAAATTGCAAACCGCCACCTCATCGGCAGAAGTATATTCCATAATTTCGGTACATAAGTTCGAAGAACGAATGGTGCCTAAGTTTTTCTGATTCGATTTTCTATTCGCCGCATCTTTATACAACATATAAGGCGTTCCAGTCTCGATTTGAGATTCTAGAATTTTTTCCCACAATTCTCTAGCTTTGATGGTTTTTCTACCTTTTCCTCTGGTTTCATAGTCGATGTACATAGCTTCGAACGCTTCTCCATAAACATCATACAGCCCAGGGCATTCATTAGGACACATCAATGTCCAAGTGGTGTCTTCTTGCACACGTTTCATAAATAAATCCGATGTCCACATAGCAAAGAACAAATCTCTGGCACGCATTTCTTCTTTTCCTGTGTTTTTTTTCAAATCCAAGAAATCAAAGATGTCAGCATGCCAAGTTTCGATGTAAATAGCAAAACTTCCTTTGCGTTTTCCCCCTCCTTGATCTACGTAACGTGCCGTGTCGTTGAAAACTCTCAACATCGGAACAATTCCGTTCGAAGTACCGTTGGTTCCTCGAATATACGAGCCTGTAGCACGAACGTTGTGAATAGACAGTCCAACACCACCAGCAGATTGTGAGATTTTTGCCGTTTGTTTCAATGTGTCATAAATCCCGTCAATACTGTCATCTTGCATTGCCAAAAGGAAACAAGAAGACATTTGAGGTTTTGGCGTTCCTGCATTAAACAAAGTTGGAGTTGCATGGGTGAAGAATTTCTTAGACATTAAATCATACGTTTCTATTACAGAATCAAGATCATTAAGATGGATTCCTACCGAAACACGCATCAACATATGTTGCGGACGCTCGACAATTTTGCCATTTATTTTTAATAAATACGAACGTTCCAAGGTTTTGAACCCAAAGTAATCGTAGTTGAAATCTCGGTTGTAAATAACATGCGAATCCAAAAACTCTGCATTATCCATAATTACTTTATGCACTTCGTCTGAGAGCAATGGAGCTTCTTGATTGGTTCTCGGATTGACATAATAAAACATTTCGTTCATCGTTTCTGAGAACGATTTGGTGGTATTTGAGTGCAAGTTAGATATCGCAACACGCGCAGCCAATTGCGCATAATCGGGATGAGCAATGGTCATCGAAGCCGCAGTTTCGGCAGCCAAATTGTCTAATTCCGAAGTCGAAACGCCATCGTACAGACCTTCGATAACACGCATCGCTACTTTTACAGGATCGACCAAATCATTCAATCCGTAACATAACTTTTTGATTCTATCGGTAATTTTATCAAACATCACTGGCTCTTTGCGGCCATCTCTTTTTACTACATACATACTTTTAGATTTTTTTTATTTACGAATTACAAGAATTCATAACGCTGTGTTTTTTTTTTTTTTTTTTTGAAGCTATTCCCGCTATTCGTTGCAATCTTTTTTATTGGTTGATTTCGACAGGCTCAATCAACCAATAAAAAAGGATTTCCACTGCTATCGGGGCTACCCTAAATGGAATCATTTGGGCTTTTTAGAATATTTTTTTTGCTTTTCGGTAATATTAAGGACATCAATCATCTTTTTCAAAGTTCTAAACTTTGAAAAAGAGTTAATTGACAAGGATGATTTTAAAAATCGGCATCAAAGCTAATTTTTTGAGAATCACCTTCCGAAACCTTAACCCCAGCTTTTTGGTATTCGGCTACTTTCTTTTCGAAGAAATTAGTTTTTCCTTGAAGTGAGATCATATCCATAAAATCGAAAGGGTTTGACACATTGTATTCTCTGTCACAACCTAATTCTACTAACAATCGATCGGCAACAAATTCTAAATACTGTGTCATTAATGCGGCATTCATTCCAATCAAACTTACTGGAAGCGACTCTGTAATAAATTCTCTTTCGATGTTTAAAGCATCTACGATAATGCTTCTAATTTTGTCTTTTGGAACTTTATTTACCAAATGATGGTTGTGCAAGTGCACGGCAAAATCACAATGCACCCCTTCGTCACGAGAAATTAATTCGTTCGAAAAAGTCAAACCTGGCATTAAACCTCGTTTTTTCAACCAGTAAATCGAGCAAAAAGCACCCGAGAAAAAGATTCCTTCAACGGCAGCAAAAGCGATTAGTCTTTCGGCAAACGAGTCGGACTCTATCCATTGCAAAGCCCAGTCTGCTTTTTTCTTAATAGCAGGAAAAACCTCCAAAGCATTAAAAAGATCTGCTTTTTCTGCCTCGTCTTTTACGTAAGTGTCTATCAAAAGAGAATACGTTTCGCTGTGAATGTTTTCCATCATGATTTGAAAACCATAAAAAAACTTCGCTTCGGCGTACTGCACTTCGTTTACAAAGTTCTCGGCTAGATTTTCGTTGACGATTCCATCCGATGCTGCAAAAAATGCTAGTATGTGTTTTATAAAATAACGTTCTTCATTATTCAATTTATTATTCCAATCGTTCAAATCCTGAGACAAATCAATTTCTTCTGCGGTCCAGAAACTCGCTTCCATCATCTTATACCATTCCCAAATATCATGGTGTTTGATCGGAAAAATCACGAATCGGTTCTTATTCTCTTGTAAAATGGGTTCTATTACTGACATACTTAATTGGTTATTATTATATTATAAAAATGATATTTACAACATTTGGGGGTTACAAAGATTGTGAAATATTGCGGTTATTAAAAGTCAAACTTATCCACAATCCGCCATAGTTTTGAACAAAGCTTATAAAACGAAAACTTTCCTTTCAAAAAATACAATTTACTGATTTTCAATGTCTTAAAAAAATAACCCCAAGACGAAGTCCCGTAAAATATATCATTTTACGAATATAAAACAAGAACTATTTTGTTTATTTTTTTAGCGCTGCTCTTTAAGTTCCTGAGCCACTTTATCGAGTTCTGCATACCAGTCTTCTCCAAACCTTCTAACCAAAGCTTCTTTGACAAACTTATAAACAGGAACTTCTAATTCCTGACCCAAAGAACAGGCCGCATCGCAAATATCCCACTTGTCGTAATTGACAGCGGCAAACTCGGTAAAATCCTTTACGCGAATTGGGTATAAATGACAAGAAACAGGTTTTTTCCAATCTATTATTCCTTGATTGTAGGCTTGTTCGATACCACAAAGTGCGGTTTTTTTATCAAAAATAACATACGCACAATCCTTATTATCTATTAGTGGTGTTTCTAGATCCCCGTCGGTTCCGTTGACCCAAGTGCCTTGCGCTTCTATAGCCGCAATGCCTTGTTTTCTCAAAAAAGGTTTTACTTTTGGATAAATTTCTTCCAAAATTTTAGTCTCCTCCAAACTCAAGGGAGCACCAGCATCGCCATCGACACAGCAAGCCCCTTTGCAAGCAGAAAGATTACAAACAAATTCTTTTTCGAGTATATCCTCCGAGACGATGGTTTTTCCTAGTTGAAACATTTTGCAAAGATACTCAAACAATGAAGAAGTAGCAACGGTAAAAGGACTTAAATTACCTAGTAGAAAAAACAAGAACATGCTATCTGCGAGCTATTTATGTAAAATCAAATTCTGACTTACCTTACCCACTCCTTGTTTGTAAACAAAGTAATACATTTAATTATGATCGTTTTTGCTGTGTGTGTTTAAAAAAATCTTAGAACAACCTCAAAATTATTCTGACGTTTTCTCATAATATATACGTCACTACTTTTCAATTACAAAAAACATCAAATAACCGGCTGTTTCGTTTTGTTTATAGCTACTTTCAAATTAACATCCTAGTCTAATCGCTGATTATCAATATGCTAAATCATTCCGATTTCTAACAGGCTCAACTTTAATATCCTAAAAATAAAGCGTGAAATTTTATTTCTGCAAAAAAAATGCTACTTCTTTAGCTAAAAAAAACGTATTTTTGAAAATTAACAAGCGACCAAATCACTAATCCTTAAATACAAAAAGACATGTTAGAAATCGATTTCAGAGAAATAATAACCGTTGCAATGGTGCTTTTTGCTGTTATTGACATCGTAGGTTCCATTCCAATCATCGTAGATTTAAGAGTAAAATTTGGTCATATCGAATCTGAAAAAGCATCGCTGGTAGCTGGTTTTATCATGATTGTCTTTCTTTTTGTAGGCGAAGAATTCCTAAGCTTGATAGGCATTGATGTACATTCCTTTGCTGTAGCAGGCTCTTTTGTGTTGTTCTTTTTGGCTTTAGAAATGATTTTAGGAATTCGCATTTACCGAGATGAAGAGGCCAGCTCGGCCTCAATAGTGCCTCTTGCTTTTCCATTAATCGCGGGTGCAGGAACTATGACTACTTTGCTTTCTTTGCGTTCTCAATTTCATACTATAAACATCATTATTGCCATTGTTCTAAATATTATTTTAGTCTATGCGGTTTTGAAATTATCTTCCAAAATAGAAAAAATGTTAGGAAAAAATGGTCTTAGCGTAATTCGCAAGAGTTTTGGTGTGATTCTTCTGGCAATAGCTGTTAAATTATTCGCAGGTAATGTTAAAGATTTGTTCGTCTAAAATAAAATTTTATAATTTTACTCCATTAATTTTTTGCGTAAAAATAGATTTATTTCATTTTAATACCGTTTCATACTGGAGCATCTATTATATTGCAAAACAAAATCCTACTTATGAAACTTTTTACCTCAATTTTAGTATTACTAGCCGTTGCATTAATTATATTCAACATTACTTTACTCGACTTTAAAGATCCTTTACAAGGCAATAGTGCTGTTGCTCTTATTGGAATTGCGGCTTCCTTTTGTGCTGTTTTGATTCTTATCATTTTTAGAATGTCGAAAAAGATAGAAGAAAAAATGAACGATAATCTTTAAATATGTTTGACGTTTTACTAATTGGAGGAGGCGTTTCTGGAATGTCATGTGCTCTTGTTTTGGGTTCTGCCAAAAACAAGTCATTTGTAATTGACAAAAAAATCGGCATTCTTACACATCAAAAAAACTCCTCGCTACAAGAAGCCCTATTCAATAACGCTTACGGGATTGCCTCGGGCAAATTAGGTTCGGAATTGTTGACCGAAAGTATTCAACATTTATCGGAAACTTACCCTCATATTATACAAATTCCTGAAGAAAAAGCACTAAAAATTACTGGAGAATTTCCTGATTTTTTGGTCACTACTAATAAAAACACGTACAAAACCAGAAATATAGTTGTTGGTATTGGAGCAGCCAACACTTTTGCCATCGAGGGCTTGATGCAATATGTGACGCCACATCAAAAATCACTTCCCGAAAAACGAAGAGTACAATTGCAAAACATAGACCACAAAGTCGTCGAAGGAATTTATGTAATCGGAACATTGGCAGGCTGGAGAAGCCAACTCGCCATTGCCGCAGGAAGTGGTGCCACTGTAGCTACAGATATTCTTACTTTATGGAATGACGGCGTGCATACCCACGCTCATGATAGCATTAGGAAATAGTGATTTTAATCCTCAAAACGCAAAGTCCCGCTTTATGTTTTTTTTTAAGATTTAAGTAACTGGCAGAAAAATCAGCGAGTCCTTTTGATTAAAGGTACACGTATTAAATACAAATTACCTTAATTTCTATCCAAAATACGACTTAATTCAAGTCTCTTCTTAGGGTTTTGTATTTTTGTATTTATATGAAAACCAATTATTTACTACCTAATAGTTGCAATAAATCGGGATAAACTATCGTTTTTTTTTGCAATACGACTACATAAGTGGTTAGGATTAAATAATCGATATTTTTAATGAAATTATATACCTAAATAATAGCGTAAGAAAAAGGATTGATTATTTTGTTTGAAAGTGTCGATTATTTAAAAGCATTACTTATTTTAATGCAAAATTGTATTTTTTTACTCAATTACAAAGGTCTTTTTTATTAATTTTGCATTCTAATTTTAGAATCTAAATCAAATAAAATTGTGATGAATTTCAAAAAATCAATAACAGCAATAGCTCTTGCCAGTATATTATTTGTAAGTTGCAAAAAAGAAACAGCCGAAGCTATAGTAAATTCAACAGAAAAAATAACTCCGAAAGTAAAGAAAGAAATTGCCGTTGCTAATTTGCAAACAGCCAGCTTTGGCATAGAAGGAATGACTTGCGCTGTAGGTTGTGCCAAAACCATACAAGAGGAATTGAGCAATCTTGAGGGTGTACAAACCGCAGTAGTTGATTTTGATAAAAAACTAGCTACCGTAACTTTTGACAAAACCCTTCAAACTCCAGAGAAATTAACGACGGTTGTTGAGGAAACAGGAGATGGAAAAACATATACTGTTTTGAATATAAAGTCGTAATAAAGACACATGTATTATAAAAAAAAATGCATCCATTTCGGATGCATTTTTTTTATGAATTTACTTTTTTTATTTCTTCCATTTTAAAGTTTCCATCAGTCTTTGCATGTCGTTTTTGATGTAACTGGCGGCAGGCATAATCGAATCGAAATTGGGTTTTGCATAAAAATACATGGCTCCCGTAACAAAATGTTTGATGCTATCTGTTGCGTAAAATTGCGAATTCGTAGCTGCATTTCCATCTACTTGGTAAAACATTCCGTAGACGTTTTGGGTCGGGTTCAAAAAGGGCTGTTCTAGAATATCATCGGCTTTTATTACGTGTTCGTAGGTAAGCTTTTGTGCATCACGCAACAAATTATTAATGTTTGCAGTGATAGGTTTGTAGGTCAAATAAATGGTCGCTTTCATTTTGGGATAAAGAATGGTAATTCCGCAATCGTTTACTCCTTTTATGGTTGCTTCCGAGTTCATTTCGAATGTAAACGGGCACTGATTTTCGAAATTCACATACTTCGCCTCTGGATAATCCAACCGTAAGAAGCTAGCTGGCTTAGGTAAAACCTCGTCTTTGCAACTCGACAGTAGCAGGATAAAAAGCAGTATTCCTATACTAGATTTACATTTGTTTTTCGGACTTGTATTCTTTGTATTAAACATCGATGGTTACTTTTATTTGTTTTACACGTTTATTATCTACTGCTTCTATTGTAAACAAGCAATTTTCAAAAGCAATTTTTTGTCCTTTTTTTGGAAAATCACCTATGATTTCGAGTATGAATCCCGCTAATGTTTCAGCTTCGCCCTTTTTTATTTCGAATAAATCTTCTTCTACATCTATAATTCTGTAAAAGTCTTTGAGGTTTACTTTGCCTTCGAAGAGGTAGTTTTTGTCATCGATTTGAGAGAAAACAATTGCATCATCGTCGAATTCGTCGCTAATATCTCCGACAATTTCTTCAATTACATCTTCAAGCGAAACAAGCCCCGATGTACCTCCGTATTCATCGACTACTATTGCCAAATGTCCTTTCTTGGTCTGAAAATCTTTTAACAGATTGTCTAACTTCTTGTTTTCTGGGACAAAAAATGGTGCTCGCAACAATGATTTCCAATCAAAATCTTCGGTATTTATATGTGGTAATAAATCTTTTACAAACAAAACGCCTTCGATCTGGTCGATGTTGTCTCGATAAACTGGAATTCTAGAATAGCCTTTTTCTATTATTTTGGGACAAATAGAAGTAAAAGACTCTGTGATTTCTAATGCAAAAATATCGATCCTAGGACTCATTACCTGCTTGGTGTCTGTGTTTCCAAAAGAAACAATTCCTTCTAGAATTTTCTGTTCATCAAAAGTCGTTTCTTCAGAATTGGTTAGTTCTAAGGCCTGAGAGAGTTGGTCTACCGAAAAATTGGTCTTTTGTTTTCCTAATTTATTATGTAGATAAATGGTTGCAGAACGCATGGGTAAGCTCACTGGTGATAATAATTTGTCTAGAAACACAATCGGATAAGCAATTGATTTAGAGAATTTTATGTTATTGCGACTGGCATATACTTTTGGCAAAACTTCTCCGAATAACAAAAGCAGAAAAGTAACTACAATTACTTCTAATATAAATTTAAAAACAGAAGAGGTTACAGCACTAAATAGATCTTTGCCAACAAAAGAAAATAGGATTACCACTGCAATATTGATAAAATTGTTGGCAACTAAGAGTGTCGCTAATAGTTTTTTTGGTCTTTCTAAAAGTTCTGAAATGATTTTTCCTTTCGAATGATTGTCTTGTAGGGTTTCGTCAATGTCTTTTTGTGACAACGAAAATAATGCTACTTCTGCGCCAGAAACGACGGCAGAACAAAATAATAGAGCAAATATTCCGACAAATCCGAAGATTGTGTTGGTGTCTAGGTTATGTACAAAACTTATACTGGGCTCTGGGTCCAAATTAAAAGAGATTAGTTAAACAATCAAAACGGCAAATCGTTTATAGGTAGGCCGTTATTCTGCGGGTCAAAGTTAGTCTTTTTTGTTGATTCGGAACTAGGATTTTTACTGTTGTTATTGCCTTGATTTTTTGTAGAAAGAAAACTAAATTCTGTAGCCAAAATTTCGACAGTATGTTTTACTGATCCATCATCTGCATTCCATTGTCGCGATTTGATGCGTCCTTCTATATATATTTTGTCTCCTTTTGATAGGTATTTTTCGCAAAGTTCGGCTGCTTTATTCTTGACAACGATACTATGCCACTCGGTAGAAGTGATTTTTTCGTTGGTACTTTTGTTGATGTATACTTCATTGGTCGCCAACTGAAATCTTCCGATGCAATTCCCGCTATCAAAATAATGCATTTTTACATCTTCTCCCAGATGACCGATAAGCATAACCTTATTTAATGTTCCGTTCATTATATTAAAAATGGTGTTTCAATCAAAGATACATTTTTTCGGAAATTAATTAATTCGTTTTCGATAAAATTATAAATCACAATTGGAAAAGGATACGTCTTTAGTTTTTCCTGGTCGATTCCGTCTTCAATTGTATCTTTAATAGTGACCTTCCAGAACTTAATGTGTAAATGTTGATGAGAAAGTTTATGGATAACACTTTTTTGATTGTATTCTAAAATGCTTAAAATCGTTTTTTCTGGAAAACTTTCGTCTCGAATACGTTTAGAAATGCAATCAAAATTTTCTTCTTGTTCCGTCTCAATCAAAGGAAATTCATATAGATTTTGCCAAATTCCTTTGGAAGTACGCTTTTGAATGATGGTGTTCCCTGTTTTATCAGCAATAATCAGATAGTTAAAATAGCGATTTCTTACTTTTATTTTCTTTGATTTAAAGGGTAATTGGTCTATTTTCTTTTTTTGTAAAGCAGCGCAACTTTCGTTGAAAATGCAAATAGAACAATTTGGATTTTTCGGTACACATTGTAGTGCGCCAAATTCCATAATCGCTTGATTGAACAAGGCGGGATTGTCTTTTGGCATGAGTTCGAAAGCCAGGGCAGCAAATTCTTTTCTGGCAGAAGCTAGGGCAATGTCTGTTGTTATGTCAAAATAGCGTGACAATACCCGAAAAACATTGCCGTCTACAACAGGAACCACTTCATTGTAAGAAAAAGAAGCAATAGCTGCGGCGGTATATTCTCCAACTCCTTTTAGTTTTAGTAAGTCTTTATATGTAGAAGGAAAAATTCCCGATAATTCCCGAGCAACATATTGTGCTGTTTTGTGTAAGTTACGTGCACGAGAATAATACCCTAGTCCTTGCCAAAGTTTTAAAACTTGTTCTTCATTCGCTGCGGCGAGATCAAAAACGGTGGGAAAAGAAGTGATAAAAGACATAAAATAAGGCGTTCCTTGTGCTACACGAGTCTGTTGAAGCATGATTTCGGAGAGCCAAATAGGGTATGGATCGGCAGTATTGCGCCATGGTAAATCTCTTTTATTCTGTAAATACCAATGCGTTAGTGAGTTAGAGAAAATCATCATTAATTATTAGTTTGCAAAAGTAAAAGTTTATGTGATTAAAATTTAACGAATTAGCTTGAATAATTGTTTTTTAAATTCCTATATTTGCAACCTCAAAAAAACATTACAAAATTATAAATAGGAAAGAAAATGACGAAAGCAGATATCGTAGCGAAGATTTCAGAAAAATTAGGTCTTGAAAAAGGAGATGTTCAAGCAACAGTAGAAACTTTTATGAATGAAGTTAAAAATTCATTAGAGACTGGAGACAATGTCTATTTAAGAGGTTTTGGAAGTTTTATTGTAAAAACTAGAGCAGAAAAAACAGGAAGAAACATTTCTAAGAATACCACCATAAAAATACCTGCACACAATATACCAGCTTTCAAACCTGCAAAAGTGTTCGTAGAAGGAGTAAAAATAAATAACGAAGCAAAGTAACATAATTAATTAATCTTAAAATCGACAAGATATGCCAAGCGGTAAAAAAAGAAAAAGACATAAGGTAGCAACTCACAAACGTAAAAAAAGAGCGAGAGCTAACCGTCACAAGAAGAAAAAGTAGTTTTAAACTACTTTTTTCTTTTTTTAAAAAGTTCATTGAAATTGAAAAAAGATGAAAGAAAAAAGAATATAGAATATAGATGCAAAAAGTCTATTCTCTTTAGTCGATTCTCTACTAATCTTCTTTTCCCCGGGCTCAATACCTGTTAAAAATATTGTTTAATCCATCCTTACAATTTTATTTCAGATTTTTAGATTCGTTCGCATTCTAAAAATCTAAAATTGAAAAGTTCGGATAAAAATTTACAGTGTGAATAAAGAATTAATCATCCGATCTAGTTCCGAAGCCGTAGATTTTGCCTTATTAAAAGATGGAAAACTAATTGAATTACACAAAGAAGAAGAAAAAAGCAATTTTCAGGTTGGTGATATTTTTATTGCCAAAATAAGAAAACCCGTTGCTGGACTTAATGCTGCTTTTGTAAATGTTGGCTTCGAAAAAGATGCCTTTTTACATTATCACGACTTAGGCCCTAATTTGACTTCGCAACTGAAATTCATAAAACTTGTAAACACAGGTAAAATAAAAGATTTCTCCTTAAAAACTTTTCAGTTCGATAAAGAAATAGATAAAGATGGTACTATTACCGATGTATTAAGTGCCAACCAATCTGTTTTAGTACAAGTTGTCAAAGAACCAATATCTACCAAAGGACCTAGAATTAGCGCAGAGCTTTCTCTAGCTGGACGTTTTATTGTTCTTGTTCCTTTCTCAGACCGTGTTTCTATTTCTCAAAAAATAGAAGATAAAAGAGAAAAAGACAGACTAAAAAAACTGGTACAATCTATCAAACCAAAAGGATTTGGCGTTATTGTACGTACAGTCGCCGAAGGCAAAAACACCGCAGAATTAGAAAAAGATTTGCAGAACCTGCTCAGCAGATGGGCTGCAATGTGTAAAAAATTACCAACTGCTCAGCATCCGTCAAAAGTACTAGGCGAACTCAACCGAGCTTCCTCTATACTAAGAGACGTATTCAATGATACCTTTAGCGGTATCCAGATAGATGACGAAGAGTTGTACAACCAAACAAAGGATTATCTGCAGGAAATTGCACCATCCAAACAATCTATTGTTAAGTTTTATCAGTCAAACGATACACCTATTTTTGAGAAATACAACATAGAGAGACAAATCAAAACTTCCTTTGGAAAAACGGTTTCTATGAGCAAAGGAGCATATCTTATTATAGAACATACCGAAGCGTTACACGTTATAGACGTAAACAGCGGTAATCGTTCGAATAAGGCTTCTAATCAAGAAGACACCGCCATGGAAGTAAATATGATTGCTGCCGCCGAAATTGCAAGACAATTGCGCCTTCGGGATATGGGGGGTATTATTGTAATCGATTTTATCGATATGGCTAATCCCGAAAATCGTAAAGTTTTGTTCGACTTCCTGAGGGAAGAAATGAGCGATGATAAAGCCAAACACAAAATCTTACCGCCAAGTAAATTTGGATTAGTTCAAATTACTAGACAAAGAGTAAGACCAGAAGTAAACATTAAAACAAGAGAAGAGGATCCTAATAATGATAAAGGCGAAATTGAAGCGCCAATTTTAATCATTGATAAAATTGCTTCTGATTTGGATAGTGTTTTAAAAACCAACAATTCTGTTGTGCTAAATGTACATCCGTTTGTTGCCGCTTATCTCACTAAAGGATTTCCATCGATACGCTCAAAATGGTTTTTTGAGCATAAAAAATGGGTCAAAATAATACCGCGTGATGCGTACACGTATCTGGAATATCATTTCTATGATAAAACAGGAATCGCAATAAAAGAATAAATAAAAACCGCCTTTCGTGAGATTGGCGGTTTTTTTTGTAAAAATAATTAAAAAAATAAGGGTTAATATATTGGTTAAATTTTAAATTTTATGTAAATTTGACTAACATATTAGCTTTTATGAAAAAATACAGCTTAAATAGCGTTCCCACTGAAACTCAAAAGGAGCTATCCGAAAGATTTAAAACCATCAGGAAAAGCAAAAAAATTACGCAATCCGATTTGGTGAAACGCTCAGGAGTCTCGTTGGGCAGTGTCAAACGATTTGAGCAATCGGGACAAATATCATTAGAGTCTTTGTTGAAATTAGCCTATGTTGTAGATCGATTGTCTGATTTTGACTTTGTATTTAAAATAAGGGAAGACCTAGAAGCAATAGAGAAATTATTCAGTAAATAATTATGGTAAAAACCGAAAAAATAAAAGCTTTCTTAAATCTTGATGAAACAAAAATGGAGATTGGCGAAATGGTGCTTCATCAAAATAAAATTTATTTTAAATATAATAGTGATTTCATTGAACAAGGCTTAGAAATTTCACCTTTCAAGATGAGATTAACAAACGAAATACTCCAGCCAAAAGAGTCGTATTTAGATGGACTTTTTGGCGTATTCTCGGATTCAATACCTGATGGTTGGGGAAAATTACTATTGGACAGAAAGTTGCTGTCAATGGGGGTCAATCATCATGAGATTTCTCCTTTAGACCGATTGACTTTTCTTGACAACAACAGTATGGGAGCCATTACTTACGAGCCCGAATATGAAAAATCGAATATTAGTTTTAATAATTTAGATTTAGATCAAATTTCGAACGAAATCGAAACAGTCATTAGTGGTACTGTAGCAGATGTTATCGAAAAATTATTTCAATTCGGTGGTTCATCTGGTGGAGCAAGACCAAAAATAAGGGTCGGTTATAATCCGACGACAGAGGAATTACTTTACGGGAAGTCGGACTTACCGGACGGTTTTGAGCATTGGATTATAAAATTTCCATCATCAAACGACTTTGCCGACATTGCTCTGATTGAATTTACGTACAATGAAATGGCGAAAAAAGCTGGAATCGAAGTAAATGAGTTTCGATTGTTTAGGAGCAAAAAAGGAAACTGTTTTTTTGGATGCAAACGTTTTGATAGAATAAAAAACAAAAAAATACACCTTCACTCGGTTGCAGGATTATTGCACGATAACTTTAGAATGAGTACTTTAGATTACGGGCATATTATGGATTGTGCATTTACATTAGAGAAAGACTATCAAGCCTATATCAAAATTCTTCGTCTGGCTGCTTTTAATGTTTTTGCCCATAATCGAGATGATCACAGTAAAAATTTCTCTTTCTTGATGAATGAAAAAGGGGAATGGAAATTTGCCCCAGCCTATGATTTGACTTTTTCTCATTCGTCTTATGGATTTCATAGTACCACCGCTGCGGGAGAAAGTAAAAATCCAACTTTGGAACATTTGATAGCACTAGCCAAACATTTCGGAATTAAAAATCCTAACCCCATTTTTGAAGAAGTAAAAGATGCTATTTCTCAATTCGCTACATTAGGAACAAATAACGGAATTAGTAAGGATTCTATGAAATTGATAAGTTGTAATTTGAGATTCGAATAAAATAAAAAAACCGCCTTTCGTGAGATTGGCGGTTTTTTTATTTTCAGTTTGTTTAGGTATTATTTTAGTACTATTTTTTTTGTAACAATGCCGTCAATTGAAGATACTTTTACGATATAAACACCTGTTCCCGAAATGGGGATATCTGTAAATGAGTTGATTTTTCTAACTTCAATTAAATTTCCAGAGATGTCAAAAACACTCACTGATGAATCTTTTGTAGGGTTGATGTAAATCGTTTTATTGTTACAATAAATTAATTCTGTAGCTGTTGAAATTTCAATTGGTTTAATTACTTCTTCTGTGATAGATTTTGCAGTTCCAGAAGTAGTAACAATCTTAATTTCAGATGCAGAAGTAAATTGTTGTCCATTTATTTCAGAAGTTGCAACTAACATTACGAAACGTCCTGTTTTGGCTACAAAAGTAGCTGTTTTTTCACTAATTCCTCCACTCCATGTTCCAATTGTTGTTGCTGTACCCCAGGTCACATTATCTGTACTTACGTAAATTTTGTAACCATTGATCATTCCGTTTGTTCCTCCATCCTGACGAGGTAAATATTTTAAGCCATTTATGCTATAGTTTGCGCCCAAATCAAGTGTTATATAATGAGGTAATGGGGCAATTGTCGGAGTCCATGCGGTGTGCCAAAAAGTAGCATTGTTATTATCTATAGCATATTTTGCTTCGTTCCCACCTATTTGTTGACTGTCAAAAGTTTTTAAGGTTTTTGTTAAAGGAGGTTCGGTTAGAATTGCCGTTTGACTACTCGTTCTTCCTAAAATATCCTCTAAAACTACCATAACGGTACTTCCAGCTATTGCATTAATCGCCACTTTTTTTACTTCGGTGCCGATTGCGGTAGCCACTTGAGTTCCGTTAACAGAAATTGTATATCTAAATTGTGGTGTACTAGAAACGGGTACAGACCATTTTATTTCATTAGTTGTGGCACTTGTGATTGAAAAATCAATTGCAGGGTTTGTTGGTTGTATACCAGGATTTTGGCTCAAAGTCAAAGGGAGGGGGGACGTGTAACTAGGGGTCGTGTTTCCGCCAGATTGCATATAATAGGCTCCCCCACTTACACCGCTGTCATTAGCATTTGTGTAATTAGCAGAGCGGGCTTCGTTATTTCTTGTAAAAGTTGCCTGAGCCCCAGGAAGCCATGTTCCATCGGTTTTTCTTTTAAAAATATCTTTTAATTCATATCTACGAGTATTAACACCTGTACTAGTCCAGTCTTCTAAAAAAGCGTTGGTTTGACCTTCAAAATAAATGCCTGCCACAGGATAATCTATTGTAACCATATGTATCCATTTATTTGCGGATACATTTCTAATCCAATAACCGAAATAAGTATGAGTTCCCACATCCCAACGGCGAGTTACTTGTGTGTTCCATTGATTTAAAGTCCATCCTATTGTCTGATTATAAGACTTTAGTCCCGTTCCTTCTCCACCAAATGTTTCGGTAGTAGTTCCTGGTCCTAGATATTTTGCCGTTATTGCTTGGTGATTACTTGGATCCCAAACAGAATAAATAAATAAATGTCCCTTGTCTGGGGAATCTTGAAATCCGCAATAAGCACCACCATCTCTGCCGCCATTCCATTGCATTGTACAATAATACGTTGTGTTAGTTGTTATCGTTGCTCTAACGGTTTTCATAATGATATCTCCCTTTGCATTGTCATTTGCGGTTAAGTGGCAAGATGGGGCAGAATTTTGAGACCACATCTCAAAAGAAAACAATAAAATCATCATTAAATTGAAAATATTTTTTTTCATAATTCAGTAAATTTTATTAATTAATATGAATGTCTTTAGTGATAAATTTATAAATAAATTCGAGTTTGTTTGTTAATTTAACTAAAAAAGCTGGTTTTGTGTAGGTAAATATCATTATCATCGAAATTGTCCGACAATAATGAAATAGAAAGAAGTTGTAAAAGGAGTTCTTTCTATTAGGATACACCAGTTTTAAAAAAATATATTGCTCTATTCGGTCTAGAAAGAAATGGTTGAAATTGGATTTTAATATTGATTATTTTGTGAAATTAGTACGGATTATTTAGTTTGTATTTGTGTAAATTTGTGTCTGTTTTCTTAAAATCTGGCGTTTATTTGATTTAGGTTCAATAGTGTTATAAGGGTTCTAAAATAAGGTTTTATGCATTCGATAAGTAAAGGTTTTGAAATTAAGCGAAATTATTTTGGTGTTTTTTGAAGGTAAAAAACGATAAAAATTGCACGCTTTATTTTGAAACATTTATTAAATGATAAAAATCAAGTAGTATTTATGAGTTGAATCCGCCAGGCATTAAGATTTATTTGAGATATAAAAAGAGCTAAAAAAACCTTGTAATTATTTCCTTCTCTCGGCAAAAAACCGTTTCATCAAATCTGAAGCTTCATTTGCCATAACCCCACGAACAACAACGGTTTTGGGATGCAATTGCCCTCCCATTTTTTCAAAACCTCGATGCTCATCGCTAGCGCCAAAAACAATTTTCGAAATCTGAGCCCAATACAAAGCGCCCGCACACATTTGACAAGGTTCTAGCGTAACATAAAGGGTACATTCTTTTAGGTATTTTCCGCCCAAAAAATTGGCAGCAGCAGTTATAGCCTGCATTTCGGCGTGAGCAGTTACATCTGTAAGCATTTCGGTCAAATTGTGCCCGCGAGCAATCACTTTGTTATCAATAACAATAATGGCGCCAACAGGAATTTCGTCTTTATCAAAAGCCATTTGAGCTTCCTGCAAAGCTTTTTTCATAAAATATTCGTCGGTAAAAGGGTTTTCCATAGTTGCAAAAATACTCTATTTTACGCCAATGAATGCAAAGCTTATTGCAAAGCAAGGCAAACGTCTTTAAAAAAACAAATGCTACTTTACGATTTCCTAAACTATCAATTAGCCACCAATAACACGGATTAAGCAGATTTCGCATAGATTTCAATTCAATTTTTAACAACTAAGTGAAAAATTCGTATTAATCAGTTTTATCTGTGTCATTCGTGTGCCATTTTTTTTTATTTTGAACATATTGCAAATATTTGAAGTTTTGAAAGCGTTTGTCCTGATTGCAAAGTAGCCAAATCAAGCTTTGAAAACTTCCTCGTTATTATTCTTCAAAACGGATTCATTCTGAACTTCAATCTTGCAAAAAAAGATTCCACAAAAATCGAAAACAAATAGAATTCAATTTAAAAACGTAAATTTGCTTTTTATCCGAATAATGAAAAGCAACTTACTTTCAAACATAAACAACCCTGCCGATTTACGGCAACTCGACGAATCCCAATTGACGCAAGTAGCTCAAGAATTACGTGATTTTATCATTGCTATTGTAGCTGTAAAAGAAGGGCATTTGGGCGCAAGCCTCGGCGTTGTAGAGTTAACAATCGCTTTGCATTATGTGTTTGAGACTCCCAATGATTTACTGGTTTGGGATGTTGGTCACCAAGCCTACGGACATAAAATACTCACCGAAAGAAGAGACCATTTTCACACCAACAGGCAACTCGGTGGTATTGCTGGTTTTCCCAAAAGAGGCGAAAGTATATACGATTCTTTTGGCGTAGGTCACTCCTCGACTTCCATTTCTGCAGCTTTGGGTATGGCGATAGCTTCCAATCTTAAAGGTGATTTCGAAAAACATCATATCGCCGTTATTGGAGATGCTTCGATTGCCTCTGGAATGGCTTTTGAAGGACTCAATCACGCCGGTGTTACCGATGCTAATTTATTAGTAATCCTTAACGACAACGCCATCGGAATTGACCCCAGTGTTGGTGCGCTAAAAAAGTATCTCACTGCCGTGAAAGAAGGAAAAAACCCAAAAAAAAATAATATGATTAAGTCTCTGAATTTTGATTATTCAGGACCAATAGACGGACATGATCTTTTTGCGATTATAAAAGAGCTAAAACGGTTGCGAAAAATAAAAGGACCTAAATTTCTTCATATTATTACCACAAAAGGTAAAGGTTTACAACAAGCAGAAGAAAATCAGGTGCAATACCACGCTCCTGGGAAATTTGACGCAAGAACTGGAGAAATAATTCCAAAATCAGAAGAAAATTTACCGCCAAAATATCAAGATGTTTTTGGATTAACCGTTTTGGATTTGGCTATAAAAAATAAAAAAATAGTTGGAATCACTCCCGCAATGCCTTCGGGTAGTTCTCTCAAATTTATGATGAATGCTTTTCCTGATCGCGCTTTTGATGTCGGAATTGCAGAGCAGCATGCCGTAACTCTTGCAGCTGGTATGGCGACCCAAGGAATGATCGTTTTTTGTAATATTTACTCCACATTTATACAACGAGCTTACGACCAGCTGATTCATGACGTAGCATTGCAAAATTTACCAGTAATCTTTTGTTTAGACAGAGCTGGATTGGTGGGAGAAGATGGTGCGACACACCACGGCGTTTTTGATTTGGCTTTTTTGCGTTGTATTCCCAATATGATTATTTACGCTCCGTTGAATGAGATTGCGTTGCAAAATATACTCTACACCGCACAATTAGGGTTGCAACATCCTATCGCAATTCGCTATCCACGAGGGCGTGGTACCCGTGTCGATTGGAAAAAACCGTATAAAGAAATTGCCATTGGCAAAGCCAATTGTATTAAGAAAGGAACACATGTTGTTGTTTTGTCTAATGGCTCGATCGGAAACAATGTTACTTTGGCAATAGCCCAAACGAAGTATCCAGAAAGTATTGCTCATTATGATTTTTCTTTTGTAAAACCTCTCGACGAAAAACTATTACATACTATTTTTACGGGTTTCGAAAATATAATAACAATAGAAGAGGGGACGATAAAAGGAGGATTTGGGAGTGCTATTGTCGAATTTGCAGCAGTACATCGGTATGTGTCAAAAATAAAAATACTCGGAGTTCCAGACGAGTTTATAGAACACGGAACCGTCGAAGAACTGCACCAATATTGCAAAATTGATGTTAAAAATTTAACACAAATTTTTTCAAGTTACTGAAAATAATTATTTTGCAACACCAAATCCAATACGTTTATAATGAGAATAAAACCAATTCCTTACATCTTCTTTTTTTTTCTTTTTTCGATCAATAGTTTTTCGCAGATAAAAATTATTACAACATTACCAGAAACCGATTTGGTAAATCCCAAAGCACGAGACACCATTTCGAATTGGACAAAGAAAAATGCCATTGGGATCGATATTTCTCAAATCGCTTTTGTAAATTGGAATGCTGGAGGAACCAATTCTATTTCAGGATCAATAAAAACAAATTTTAATAGAACCTACAGAAAAGGCAATCGGTTATGGGTAAATGAACTTCTAATTCATTATGGTTTAAACAAACAGGACAAAATAGAATTGAGAAAAACGGACGATGCTATAAAATTCAATTCAACTTTGGGCTATAGAAAAGACACGCTTTCTAATTGGTATCATTCGGTAAAATTAAATTTCAACACTCAATTTACTAATGGGTATGCGTATCCTAACAAAGAAATTGCTATTTCAAAACCTTTTGCTCCAGCCTATTTCTTTCTAGGTGTTGGAGCCGAAAATGCTAATAAAGAAAAAAAGAGAACCTTTTATTTTTCTCCTTTTACCCTCAAAACTACTTTGGTTTTAGATCAGCGCCTTGCTAATCAAGGTGCTTTTGGTGTTGTAAAAGCTGTTTATGATAGTAATGGAAACCTAATATCAGAAGGGAAGAAAGTAAATAACGGTCTCGGAATTTTAATTACCGGTCACTTGAAAAAAGAGGTTTTTAAAAATATTATTTTAGAAAATCGCATGAGTTTGTACTCGGACTACCTTCATAATTTTGGTAATATCGATCTCGATTGGGACATACAATTCGAGCTTGTTGTCAATAAGTATGTAAAAGCAAACATTGGAGCCCACACCATTTACGACGACGATATAAAAGCCAAAGAAGAAGTCGATGGAAAACAAATTACTGTCGGTCCGAAAATGCAACTAAAACAAGCTTTGGGTGTGGGATTGGTTTATGCTTTTTAGGTATTATGCTTTTTTTCTTCCATTGATAGTCTCATACAATTCTAGAGCATTTCCGTCGGTCAAAAGGGATACGTAATGGCAAATATGCAGTAATCGTTGGTACAAGTTTTCTTTTTCTAAATGATGTTTTTCGGGCAACATACTCAGAATTAAACTATCATAATTAGATGCTTTACCGTTAAATTTATTATTAAAAGCGGTAATGAATTTGTCCAATAATGTCTGGATAATCTGGTATCCGACCAATTCTTTTTCGATTACTTCGCGGCTTTGATAGATGTTTTTGACGCTTATTTTTATAATATCGTCCATTTGAGCTTTATACTTGCTTTTGTCCATTAATGCAAACGGAAAATTTCCTTCTAGAATTTGGGCTTCGTTTTCTAGAAAAACGTGTACCGCATCATTGATCAAGCTGCCAATGGCCAAGGCACGTAAATAACTAATTCGGTCTTCTTTATTATCTAATGCTTTATATTTTGTGGTATTGATGCTGTCTTTTACCAATTTTATCAGATATTCTAAAGCGAAATCCTCAGAAACCAAACCGAGATTCATCCCGTCTTCAAAATCGATAATGGTGTAGCAAATATCATCGGCTGCTTCTACTAAATAAGCCAGCGGATGTCTTTCGAAACCAATATCATTCCCAGATTTATTGGCTATCATTCCCATATCCGAAGCCACTTCCTGAAAGAAAACTTTATCGGTTTGAAAAAAACCATATTTTTTATCGGCAATAGCATTGGTGGGCTTTTTTGGCAGACTCTCTTTTGGATATTTCATGAAAGCACCGAGAGTGGCATACGAAAGTCTGATTCCGCCTTCAACACCAGGGCGAGAACTGTTTAAAACTGAAAACCCATTCGCATTCCCTTCAAAATCGATTAAGTCCTGCCATTCTTTGGCAGAAACTTGCTCTTTGTATTTCAGTCCATTTCCTATCGAAAAATATTCCCCAATGGCTTTTTCACCAGAATGTCCAAAAGGAGGATTCCCAATATCGTGTGCCAAAGATGCAGCAGCTACTATCGCTCCAAAATCATTCATTTGATAGCCATGTACTTGTTGCAAATAAGGATATTTTTCCAATATTTTTTTTCCAACCAATCTCCCTAAAGAGCGTCCAACCACCGAAACCTCTAGACTATGTGTCAATCGGGTGTGTACAAAATCGGTTTTTGAAAGCGGAATCACTTGTGTTTTGTCCTGTAAACTTCTAAAAGCAGAGGAGAATATAATTCGGTCATAATCGACTTCAAAGCCCAAACGGGTTTCATCCTGCTCGATTCGTAATCTTTTACCTGTGTCTCCTTGTCGTTTTAGTGATAATAATTGTTCCCAGTTCATTGTGATTTCTGATTGTAGATTTAACGAATTATAATTTTAGATTTAAAGAAACCAAAAATACATTTTATTTTAAGACTTTCTTCGAACAAAAATTACTTCATTCAATTGTTATAATTTTATAAAAACTACTATAAATACCTAAAACTTGATGTCTTTTATTTCGACAGTTGCTCGCGTGAGGGGTAGAAGCAAGCTACCAAAGTAGCGCGGATGACCCGACCGTGTTGAGTGAATGGGCTGTATAAGCCGTGCTATAGTAAGCCCATTTACTCAACGCGGTCACGCCCACACGA
>JAYVGE010000273.1:0-8333 GCA_043772515.1 Flavobacterium sp.
TTCAAGGGGCGTTGAAAAAAAAACACAATTAATGTTATTGTATTTATTTTATTCTTTAAAATCTTACTATATAGTGCGAAAAAGCAATTAAAATCATTCTTAAACTAAAAATAACTTACACAAATTATTTAAAAAAATGTTCATAAATGCTGTTTTAACCCTCAAAAAAAGCTAAAATAAACATTCGACTGAAATAACAACACTTTTTTAAAAATTATTATATTTTTAACACATATTTTCTTTTGTCTTATTCGTTCTCAACTTTTACAATAACCATTTTGCCATTGTAAGGTTTGTTCCCTTTTGATTCTAAGGCATTGGTAGCTGTTTTAATATCTTCAAATTGATCGTAATAAATAAAATATTCGCTTGAACTTACATTAAAGAAAAAGTTAACATTTGGCTCACCTGCTTCAATTGTCTTGGTCAAGAAAGCATCTCTTTTGGCAACATCAGTATGCACTGCAACAACAAGATAAAAACCACTTTTGTTGTTTTTGATATTCTTGATGATTTGCATGTTCGATTGCTCATTACCAAAATCAAAGTCATCTTGTTTGTGTGCAACAGCTCCCACTTTTGTCGCCTCTTTGATGCGTTTCAATGCCGCAACATCTTGTTGATACCTTCCTTCATCATTTCTAAAATCGGCTCGTTTTATTCTACGTTTTTTCTCAATCTCCGTTTCGGCTTTAATTTTCTCTAGGCTGGTAACTAAACTAGCATTCGATTGTTCTGCCACTATTTGTTCTGCTTTTAACTGATTGATTGTTTTTAAATATTCTTGATTCACAGCATCATTTTTGTTGGGCACTTTTTTAAGGCGCTCATTGTATTTTTCGGTAAACTGTGCTAGGGTCGCATTTTTACTTTTATTGACTTCGGCAATTTGTAATTTAAGCGATTCCAATTCGCTGTTTTCGGCAGCAAGACTTTTGAACGGTTTAGGATCTTTGTAAATTCCTTTATCACTTAAATCATTTTCGTCTTTTAAGTCTTTAAGGTCTTTTTCTTTTTTTGTTACGGTCGCATCCAATCGAGTCAATAATTGTTTTTGAGTCACATTAGAATCTTCTAATAATTTTGCTAATTCATCCATTGCCTTTACATTTTCATCTTTAGTAAAATCTTTTAGTTTGGCTAAAGCAAGTGCATCCGCAGCCAATTTGGCTTGAGCGGTAGCTTCAGCATCCGATTTTATTTTGGCATCAGCGATTAGTTTGGCTTTCGCAGCAGCTTCTGCAACTTCTTTTGCTTGCGCTTCTGCAGCTAATTTGGCTTGTCTGGCTGCTTCGGCATCCGATTTTATTTTGGCATCGGCGATTAGTTTGGCTTTCGCAGCAGCTTCTGCAACAACTTTCGCTTGCGCTGCCGAAGCTTGTTTAGCTTGAGCAACAATGGCAGCGTCAGATTTTAATTTGGAATCAGCGATTAGTTTGGCTTTCGCAGCGACTTCAGCAACAACTTTCGCTTTCGCTTCCGAAGCTTGTTTAACTTGAGCAGCAATGGCAGCGTCAGATTTTAATTTGGAATCGGCGATAAGTTTGGCTTTTGCCTCTTCTGCTAATTTCTCTTTGGTCGCAGCATTTGATTCAAGAGCTATTTTTACTTTTTCATTAGCTGCAAACTTAAGCTTTGCATCTGCAATTTCTTGTAATTTCTGCAAACGATCCGCTTCTTTTTGAACGGCTAACGCCATTTTTAACTCTTTTAATTTTTGAGCATCAACGGGAGATAAAATAGAACTTACCTCTTTGGGTTTTGGTTTTGGATCGACTTTTTTACGAGTATCCGCTGGTGGAATAATAGAACCCTCCTCCTCTTCATTATAATTGTATTTATTGCTTTTGAATTTGTAAGCAAAAACAATTTCGTGAGAGGATCCAAAAGTGGCTAAATTGCTCATTGCTTTTTCAAAATTATACTCCACAATTATACTAGAGGTAATATTCAAACCTACTCCGGCAGACAATCCGTACAAAGTATTGTAACCTGCTTGTGCCCAAATTCCCTGAGGTAGACTAAACATTGCCAAACCCGACACAATTGTATTCTCGGTTTTCTTTTCGACCTTAAGCAAGCCCGAAAATTTACTTTTGTCAAAAAAGCCATAGGTTTCTAAATACCCAGTATACATAACGTGTCCCTGAATACTTTTTTCGGGATCGTTGGCTACAACCTTAGCAGAAGTAAGATTGTAAAGTATTGCATTATTAAGAGACAGTCCGAAATCTATAAATGCGTTTCCGTAATTGATACCAGGATTTACAGTAATAAGAGAATTAGAAGGAATCTCTAGTATCGTATTCGGGTTATTTAAAATTAATTTAGAGTTATTAAGTCCACTTTTATAAAAACCGATATTCATACCAAAAGTAAGATTGCTGTCTTCTTCGAGAACAACATTGTGTGCAAAATTGGCTACTGCACCAAAAGTAGTTAAGACACCATAATTTTGTTGAAATAAGCCGAGTGAGGCTCCTTGGTTCTCTCGAAATCTTCCAGAATAACTAAACAAAAAAGTTTGTGGTGCATTCTCAAATTCCATCCATTGCCGTTTGCCATAAAAACTAAGCATCGGACTTTGTTCTCGTACAAAACTAAAGGTAGGATTGATAAGGTATTTATTGAATTTTAGTGAATTTCGTATCGGAATCGAAAACGAAACGACACCATTATCTTTTTCTGGGTTGGTCTCCTGTGAAAAAAGTAACTGCTGGGTTCCTATAAAAAAAGCTATGCTCAAAAAAAAATATTTCATACTATTTTACTACCGTTATAGACCCTTTTTTTATTAGATTTCCTTGTGTTGTAATAGTGTAATAATAAACTGGATTTACACTACCAAATTCGTTGTTTCCTTCAGGCCACGTATCGTTGTTGTAATTAACGGTTTGAAAAACTAATTTTCCTTGAGAATTAAATATTAAAACTTCGGTATTGGTATTGTTATAATCATCAGGAAGAGACCAAAAATCGCCCGCTTGTAAAACATTCGGTATCCCAACAGCATCTAAATTGGATGAAGGAGCTTTCATTTCAAAAGTAATCTCACTAGTAGAAAGACAGCTGCCACTAGTTGGCGCTATTTTTACTTTGTACCTACCCACTTCCTTTACTAAATAAGTATTTGTCATGGCATTTGAAATACTAATACCGTTTCGAAACCATTCGAAAGTTGGGCTAGAAGCATCTGTAGTTACAATAACTTCTTTAGTTTCTCCTTCTTTTATAATACTAGAAATCGGAAAATTAATTGTGCTTGTCGTCTGGATTACTTTTAAATCAAAAGTTGGAGTAGCAGAGCAGCCTCCAAAATTGATAGCAACAGCGTACAATCCAGGTTGATCCGTTGCATACTGCTGATCCGTTGCTCCTGTAAGTAATACATTGTCCTTAAACCATTGATAACTATTACCCGTCTGGGTAGCCATTAGGGTAGTTTTGCCTGTTGCCATACAGAAAGGGTTTCCTAAACTCGACGTAATAGCAACTGCTGTTCCCGATGTGGCTTCACTAACAGTTACTCGATTAGAATAAGAATCAGACGGACTACAAGATCCATAATTAGTTTCGACATAATAACTCCCAGCCTGATTAACAATTAAACTTGGTGTTGTAGCAATAGGAACTAAACTTGGCTCTTTAAACCATCTATATGTTAGAGAAGGATATTTTAAAGGGGAATCATTTCCACCTGTCCCTGGATTATCAATCGTTAAAATATAAGAAGATCCATTACAGAAAGTTGCCGTAGGAGCCCTATTATTTATAGAAAATTGTTCATCCTGAATTTTATAATATGCAGGTAAATTTTTTGATGGATTGCTTGTTGCTTGTGGAGCAGAAGATTTAATTCTTATTCTGTATGTTTCACCAGCTGTATTGTTAGGAATAGCAAATGTAAAAGTTGCAGGTGAAATAGTTACCGCTCCCGCTACTGAAGTATATATAACAGTAGGACTAGCAAAGCTACCACTGGAATCAGACATTTCTACACTAAATTGATTTGCTGTTTGCAGAGCCGAGGGGTTGAAGCTAAAACTAACATCAAATTTGTTATGAACAGAACCAGCGCAAAGCATCGTGGCTGGAAGAGTCGGATTCCCTAAACTTATTTGAGCAAACAATGGGGTAGTTGCAGGTAAAACCAACAACATTACAAAAAAGAAATATTTTTTAAGAAGACTAGTTTTGTAACAATCCATAATTAATCTTAGTATAATGTGGCACGTATGGACAGCATTAAATAAGGTAGAGTTTAAAGTTTAATCAGAAACTTATTCTGACTAAACTTTAAACTCTCCATTATTATACACTATAAATTAGAAATTTATTTTGAGGCGGTAATTTTGGAAAGTTGCAATCTAAAATCGGGTCTTCTTGGGTTTAAGAAGTCGATAAAAGTTTCGTTATTGTCACTTTGTGCATAAACATTAAAAAAGGCACTGTTTCCATACCAACTTTCTAAATCTTCATTATTGTAACTGTCCGCCAAACAAATGTTCTTTTTGCAGAAATTAAAGTACATTTCTTCGAACTTAATTTTTTTAAGGTTGGCATCGTCGATAGTGATTTTTTCATCTAATAAAACAGCTGTACCAAAACCTGAAATTACACTACGCTTGAAGTAAACCGAAGCATTCTCTCCAATAAGAACAGCCTCTTTAACCAATCCTGATTGAATATCCGCTTTAATGTTTTCACTATCATTAACTAAAGTCAAATTCGTTGCCGTAACTACTGTTTGTTTTTTAGTAAAATCGACCTCTTCCTTTTTAACAAAAGAAGAAACATCAATACAACGAGAACCTGTATTACTAGTTAAATAAGATGAGCGTATTGCTAATGAATTATCGATACGTGCTTGAGTTCCTAAAGTAAATCTAAAATCAACTCCATTAGAACGTAGAGAAACCAACTTATTCAATACAAGATCACCACCATAAATCTCAAAAGAATTACCAGCAGAATAACTAGCCATTACATTATCAATAATTGTTTTATTACCAACTCCACCTAATAATAGAGAGTTGAAATTATCAGATGAGCCTTTTACTTTTTTACCAGCAAATTCTATTCTAACATACCTTAATATACCCGAAGTACTTGTGGCATTCGAACCTCCATAAGTAGTTAGCGAAGGGTCTAAATCTAAATTTATTGCAGCATAAGAACCGAATTTATTAATCGGTGCATCACCAAGAATAACTATTCCTCCCCAATCTCCTGCTTTTCTTATACTACTATTTGAAGTAAAAACTATTGGATCTGTTTCTAAACCATCGGCAATTATTTGAGCTCCTTTGGTTATTACTAAGGTTCCTTTAGATTGAAAATCCCCAATAATTAGAGTTCCTGGCTCGATTGTAAGCACAGCATTATTAGTAACATATACGTTACCTTGTAATACATAAATGTTCCTTTTTAATAATTTGGTATTTACAGAAATGTTACCAGCCAAAATTTGATTGGCTTCGCCATAATCCATTTTTGCAGGTTTAAATTCTGTCCAGTTGTTTAACCAGTTACTTGAACCGATAATTCCTTTTTCTTGTTGTGCGCTTACGTTGGCAACTACTAAAAAGAAAAACGCTAGGATTTTAGTAAAGTTTCTCATAATATAATAGGTTTAAATAATATTAATGTTTTTGATGGGGCAATAAAAACAATAACTCGATAAGAGTAGGGGGCAATAAAAGAACAACTACCAAACCTTTAAGAAACTCTTAACGATAAGTAATATTCTAACCGATTAGGATTAAACAATAAATTATTGCTCGTCAAAAAGGTGTAATGATTTTAAAGTTTGTTCGTAAAATAAAATAGATTTTATAAGGTTGTCCTTGTCTGAATAAGGAACCATTTTTCTTTGAAAATCTACCGTTGTGTTAAGAAAACCTGTTGTGCTTTCTGCTTGTAAATCCATCAATTTCGTATTTGCAGAATCATCTGGAATTCCTAAATCTGCCATTGTTACACCAGGTTTTGTAGCCAATGCAATATAAGGTAAAGTTTTTACCAATACTTTGATACGCTCGATATAAAGTTCCAAAAGTTCGCCTTTTTGCATCCCTTTTAATTCTTTTTGATCATAGTATTTTCTAACAGCTGCAGTAGTACTAATAATACTTTTTGGCAAATTCTTACTCTGTGCCAAAACACTAGTTGCTCCAAACAACATAAAAACACTAAATAAAATAATTCTCCCCTTCATAGCGTGTAATATAATAAATTAATTAAAACCCAAAAATATATAAATTAAATGAATTAACAACTTTATTAACAATTATTTTTAAATGTTTCTATTACAAAATATTTTTAAAAACACTTTTAATGCTGTAAAAACTGCATTTGGTCGATAATCATTGGTTTTGTTGTTGGTATAAACTTAACTCAAAAAAAAACAATAACAAAATAATTTGTGATATATTATCTTCTAAAAAATAATTTATTTATGCAAACTCAAACAAAACAGCTTGCTTTTTTTTCTTAAAGCCTTGTTAAAAGCAAGTTACATTATTGTCTAGTCTCCTTCTAAAAACATAAAACTTAATTTGTAATTTGTCGATAAAAACCATTAAGAACCATATAATTTGCTGTTTAACTATTTTACAAAAGAAAATAAAAGTCTATAATTACAATAATCAATTCGGATATGTCCAAAAATATTTATCGACAAAAGTAAAACCAGAACATCAAGCCATGATTAAATGTTCTTTTAGATGCCCTTTAAAAAAGCTAAAAAGGCTAAACAATCCTAAATTTTAAGATACGTTACAGAATCATTACAAGTCTCTAATCTAAATTTAGATCCAAATCATTAAAACCAAAACAAGTACTTTTACTGTTTCTGTTTTGACTTGACTTTTATTTTCGATATTTTAGCATTTTATAACCTTCCCATGCAAACAATCTCCGAAGCCGCCGCTTATACCTTACAATTTATCAACCAAACGCAACGTTCTGTTTTTCTTACGGGAAAAGCAGGGACAGGCAAAACTACTCTTTTACGAGAAATTATCGAAACCACGCATAAGAACACCGTGGTAGTAGCACCTACCGGAATTGCTGCTTTAAATGCAGGGGGTGTGACCATTCATTCTATGTTTCAGTTGCCTTTTGGTGGCTTTATTCCCGATACTGTTGGTGCTCAATTTTCGGAAAACGTAAAATTTGAATCTAAAGAAACACTACGCAGACATTTTAAAATGAATGGGCAAAAAAAAGCGGTAATTCGAAATATGGAGTTACTCATTATAGACGAAGTAAGTATGCTTCGCGCCGATGTGCTAGATGCCATGGATTTTATGATGCAAACTGTTCGTAAAAAATCAGTGCCTTTTGGTGGCGTTCAAGTATTATATATTGGCGATTTACTACAATTACCGCCCGTAATTCGGGATGACGAATGGAATACCTTACGGGCGTATTACAAAGGTAAATTCTTTTTTCATTCGCATGTCGTACAGCAAAATCCGCCTCTATATATTGAATTATCTAAAATTTTCCGCCAAACCGATGATACTTTTATTGCCGTTTTAAATAATCTGCGTAACAATCAGATTACGCCGGAAGATATTCAGGTTTTAAACCAATACGTGCAACCCAATTTTGACCTAAAAGCCAACAAAGGTTATATTACTTTGACCACACATAATGCCAAAGCAGACACCATAAATGCTCAAGCCTTAGAGGATCTTAAAGGAGAGTTAATTACTTATAAATCAGAAATTGTTGGTGATTTCCCAGAAAAAATATTTCCTATCGAAGAACATTTAAAACTAAAATTAGGTGCTCAAATCATGTTTGTCAAAAATGATTTGTCTTCTGAAAAAAATTATTTCAACGGCAAAATGGGTATAATTAAGTCCCTTTCCTCATATGAAATTCGGGTACATTTTCCAGAAGAAAATAAGACTATCGAAGTAGAAAAATATGAATGGCAAAATATTCGGTACACAGTAAACGAAATGACCAAAGAAGTAGAAGAGGAGGTTTTGGGTACTTTTGTTCATTTTCCGATTAAACTGGCTTGGGCAATTACCGTGCATAAAAGCCAAGGATTAACTTTTGATAAAGCCGCACTCGATGTTTCGCAAGTATTTCTTCCTGGGCAAGCCTATGTCGCTTTGTCCCGTTTGCGCACTCTTGATGGACTTATTTTGCTCTCGCCTTTGCGAATGAATGGCATATCGAACGACCAAGATGTAATGGATTATTCGCTAAACAAAGCCTCCGATTCGGTTTTGAAAAACGCTTTGCATTTTGAGACTAAAAACTTCATTCATAATTACCTGACTACTACTTTTGATTGGATAGAATTGGCACAA
>JAYVGE010000274.1:0-3393 GCA_043772515.1 Flavobacterium sp.
CTCTTCTACGTAATTATCGTCTGGTATACAACAATCGACAGGACAAACAGCGGCACACTGAGGTTCATCATGAAATCCTTTGCACTCAGTACATTTTCCTGGAACGATGTAATACACTTCATCAGAAATTGGAGTTTGAGCCTCATCAGAATCAACTTCAGTACCGTCTGGCAAAATTACTTTTCCACTAAGCTTAGTACCATCTTTGTATCTCCAATCATCTGCTCCTTCATATATTGCAGTATTTGGGCATTCTGGTTCACATGCTCCACAATTGATACATTCGTCTGTAATTATAATTGCCATCTTTTTCAGTTAGAAGTTAAAAGTTAAAAGTTGAAGTTAAACGCTTAACGAATCCCTTTTGACTTATAACTAATTAAAGCTTATTTTTGTGCAAAATTACAATCAAAACATTTCATAAACAAACATTATGACATTAGAAACAAAAAAAAATATTTTTATCGAATTAGGGAAGTTTTTAAGTCAATTTTCTAAAAACGAAAATAGTAAAAAAGACGGTGTGCAAGGTAACGTATTGTTTTTTGATTCTTTTATAGATCTAATAAACCTATCGCAGTCTCATAATGGTTGGTACACGCCAGAGCAAGTGTATTTTGCAATTCGATCTTGGGCAACTGCATTGACCGAAGAAAACCTAACCAAATGGCTTTCTGCTTATCATTTTCCCTTAGACACCTCTGAACAAAATAGTAAAAACATAGCCTTAATTCTAGCAGGAAATATTCCTCTAGTTGGTTTTCATGATTTTTTGTCGGTAGTAATTAGTGGCCATAATGTCTTGGTAAAAACCTCCTCCAATGATCAATATTTATTACCTTTTATAGCAAAATATCTTATTGCAATAGCGCCTGAATTTGCAGATAAAATTACTTTTGTCGAGGGAAAATTAGAGAACTTCGATGCTGTTATCGCCACTGGAAGCAACAATACGGCGCGTTATTTTGAATATTATTTTAAAGACAAACCCAAAATTATTCGAAAAAACAGAAATTCTGTTGCCGTTTTAAACGGAAAAGAAACTACGGAGCAACTTGCAGCTTTGGGCGAAGATATATTTAGATATTTTGGATTAGGATGCCGCAATGTATCAAAACTTTTTGTCCCGAAAGGCTATGTTTTTGATGCTTTTTTCGAAGCTATTTTCGAATACCAAGAGGTCATTCATTACGAAAAATACGCTAATAATTACGATTACAACAAAGCTGTTTTCTTGATGAGTAATTTCAAATTACTAGACAATGGTTTTTTGACTATAAAGGAAGACCCTAGCTACGGCTCTCCAATATCGAGCGTTTTTTACGAATATTATGACACTATCGATAATTTGCAATCTCGTTTACTCGAAGATCAAGAGCAAATACAGTGCATCGTAGGCAACAATTTGGTTAACAACAGCATTGCTTTTGGACAAACTCAAAACCCTCAATTATGGGACTACGCAGATAACGTAGATACAATTTCGTTTTTATTATCAATATAGAAAAAAAAGAACAAATTATTTCGAAATATTTAATGCTTTTTAAACTCCTATTTCCGAAATTTACATTTTTAAAATCAATACCTAAACTACACCAAAAAATCGCCGTGATTCAAAAATTACATCTAATTAATGCCGCATGGCGATTCCCCGATAACTATTTGGGATTCATATAATAATATTAAAAAAACAGTAACTACACATGAAAAAACACAACTACAGCGCAGGACCATGCATTTTACCACAGGAGGTTTTTGATAAATCGGCTCAAGCCATTCTAAATTTTAATGATTCGGGCTTATCACTGTTAGAAATTTCGCATCGAAGTAAAGATTTCGTTGCTGTTATGGAAGAAGCTAGAGCAACTGTTATTGAACTTTTAGGACTAGAAGACAAAGGATACCAAGCTCTTTTTTTGGCAGGCGGAGCTAGCCTAGAATTCTTGATGGTTCCTTATAATTTATTAAAAGAAGGTGGCAAAGCCGCTTATCTAGACACTGGAACTTGGGCTGCAGCTGCAATCAAAGAAGCACAATCTTTTGGAAACACTACCATCGTAGCTTCCTCAAAAGAGGAGAATTACAATCATATTCCAAAAGGATATACGCTACCAGCTGATGCCGATTATTTTCATTGTACCAGTAACAACACCATTTTTGGTACACAAATGAAGGAATTCCCAACTACCAACATACCTCTGGTTTGCGACATGAGTTCGGATATATTTTCGAGACAACTGGATTTTTCTAAATTTGATATTATTTATGCAGGTGCTCAAAAAAACATGGGTCCCGCAGGAACCACTTTGGTTGTAATCAAAGAAGAAATTCTTGGTAAAAACGGACGTAACATACCGAGTATGTTAGATTACGCCAAACATATTAAAGCAGAAAGTATGTACAACACCCCACCTGTTTTTCCTGTATATGCTTCTTTATTGACTTTGCAATGGTTGAAAAACTTGGGGGGAATTGCAGCTATCGAAAAAACAAACAATGCAAAAGCAGCATTACTTTATACAGAAATAGACAGAAATCCTTTATTCAAAGGCGCTGCCGCTATTGAAGATCGTTCGAATATGAATGCTACTTTCTTACTAAATAACGAAGCGCATGCAACACTATTTGATGCTATGTGGAAAGCCGCAGGAATTTCTGGATTGCCAGGTCACCGTTCTGTTGGTGGCTACAGAGCCTCTATGTACAACGCACTCCCGCTAGAAAGCGTACAAGTATTGGTAGATGTAATGAAGGAACTTGAAAGTAAAGTTTAATGCTTAAAATTCGTTAATCTGATTATTCGTTTAATCAAAAGTCGAGAATATTAAAAAAGTAAAACATAGTTCATTTGATTATTTAAATCAACAGCTATGATTAAGGATCTGTTAAGAAATAAATGGTACAGAATTGGCAACGTTATTTTTTAACAGATCCTAAGTAAATGTTTAAAATAAATTAATAAATTATATGTTATTTAATTAGAACTAAAAATTAAACAAATAACTGAATAAACAAATAAACATAAATGAAAGTATTAGCAAACGACGGAATTTCTAAAAGTGGAATTCTAGCTTTAGAAAAAGGAGGTTTTGAGGTTATTACAACAAAAGTAGCACAAGAACAAGTTGCTAATTTTGTTAACGAAAATGATGTAAGCGTAGTTTTGGTGCGTAGTGCAACCAAAGTACGCAAAGACATTATTGACGCTTGTCCAGGATTGAAAATCATTGGTCGTGGTGGTGTTGGAATGGATAATATTGATGTAGATTATGCCAAAAGCAAAGGAATTCATGTCATCAATACGCCCGCTTCTTCATCAGAATCGGTAGCAGAATTGGTATTTGGACACTTATTTTCTGGTGTTCGATTCTTACACGATTCTAACAGAAACAT
>JAYVGE010000275.1:0-8288 GCA_043772515.1 Flavobacterium sp.
CCTCCTCTATCGAAAAGAGAAAACCTGAGGTGAGGAGAAAAAAGTCAGACTATATTGTAATTGCGTTTGGTATTATACAGTTTTTATTTAATAAATTTAATTGTTTTTTTAATCTGTGGAAATCTTTTTAAATGCTATCTATCTCTTTTCAAAAATCCTTTTTTCTGTGTCTTGGCTTTAATCCGTGTTCAATTGTCAAGGCTTTTCTTAGTTAGCAACTCTTTGTCAAGATCCTAAACCCACTTTCTTGAAATTTGTGAAAAAAAATAAAATTAGTCGCTTTGCGGACAGTCTTATAATTTATTTAACTCTAATTCGTTTTATTGAAAACAATAAATAACTACATATGAATTCATTCTATAAAAAAAACATACTCTTTTTTGCTTTTCTGAATTTTGTATCATTACAAGCACAGTCGGATTGCAATAAATTAGACCAAAATGGCAAAAAGCATGGGTTTTGGAAAGGGCAACACCAAGAATCAAAAAGACCTCGTTATGAAGGAAATTTTGAGCATGGCAAAGAGTTGGGCGTTTTTAATTATTTTGATGATACCAAAGCACAATCGATAATAGCAACTAGAACTTTTAATGCTACAGATAATTCGGTGTACACTATTTTTTACGACCAAAACCATAATGTAGTAAGCGAAGGTAAAGTCGTTAATAAATTGTTTGAAGGTACGTGGAAGTATTACCATCAGAATTCAAAAGAAATTATGACTTTAGAAAATTATAGAGACGGAAAACTAGAAGGCTTGCGTAGCGTATTTTTTTTGAACTCAAAAATTGCCGAAGAGACCATTTATAAAAAAGGAATTAGAGATGGAGTGTATAAAAAATATACAGAAAAAGGAATTGTATTAGAAAGTGCTACCTACAAAAATGGAGAGTACAATGGAGTGTCAATTTACAAAGATCCCGATGGCAATATTGTTGCAAAAGGAAACTTTAACAATGGCGTAAAAGTAGGGATTTGGCAATTTTTTGAAAACGGGAAGCTGGTCAGTGAGGATAATTTTAATAAACCTAGAAAACGTTTTAAACAAAAATCGGATTCAAAATAGAGGTGTTCTGCTTTATGCAAGCCGCAGGACAAACGCTTTTATACTAAAACTTAATTATTATGTGGGTGTCATTGCGAGGAACGAAGCAATCACATTTTGCTAATCTACTACAAGTTATCTGCAATGCTTACTCCTGCTAGTGGGTTTGGATCGTTTCTCGCAATGACAAACTACACGGATTTTGGTACGTACCGTTTTAGGTACTTCTTAAAAGCGTTTGCCCTGAACTCAGCAATCTGATTTTTGAATGCTGGAATAAATAGTTGTAACTTTGTAATCTTATTTAATCGAAATTTATTAAAAATGAAACGTGTAGTTGTAGGTCTTTCGGGTGGTGTAGATTCTAGTGTTGCAGCTTATTTATTGCAACAACAAGGATATGAAGTTATAGGGCTGTTTATGAAAAACTGGCATGATGATTCGGTGACTATTTCTAATGATTGTCCTTGGCTCGAGGATAGCAACGATGCATTATTGGTTGCAGAAAAGTTAGGTATTCCGTTTCAAACCGTTGATTTGAGCGAACAATACAAAGAGAAAATCGTTGACTACATGTTCAATGAATACGAAAAAGGGAGAACACCAAACCCAGATGTACTCTGTAATCGCGAAATAAAATTTGATGTTTTTATGAAAATTGCACTTAGTTTGGGTGCCGATTTTGTAGCTACAGGACATTATTGCAAAAAAAGCGAAATCGATGTGAATGGAGAGAAAGTCTATCAACTTCTTGCTGGTGCAGACATAAACAAAGATCAATCGTACTTTCTTTGTCAGTTATCACAACAGCAATTGGCAAAATCATTATTTCCAATAGGAGAATTAACCAAACCCGAAGTACGCGAAATTGCAGCACAAATGGATTTGGTTACTGCCGATAAAAAAGATTCACAAGGATTATGTTTTATTGGAAAAGTGCGATTGCCAGAATTCTTACAGCAAAAATTGCAACCAAAAGAGGGAGTAATTGTTCAAATCGACAAAAATAATCCTGTTTATACTTTAGAAAAACAAGAAGGATTGTCTCTTGAAAATAGTTTGTCTTTTGAGGCAAAAAAAAAGGATTACACACCCAATATGGGAAAAGTAGTTGGTAAACACCAAGGGGCTCATTATTTTACTATAGGACAACGCAAGGGACTGAATGTAGGAGGTACAACCGATCCATTATTTATTATAGCTACAGACGTTGCGACCAACACTATTTACACAGGATTGAGCAGTAATCACCCAGGATTGTTTAAAAAAGCATTATTCATCGAAAAATCCGAAGTACACTGGATTCGTACCGATTTGGCTCTTGCCAGTGGACAAACGATGGAGGTTATGGCAAGAATTAGATACAGGCAACCTTTGCAAAAAGCAACTTTACATCAATATGAAGACGGAATGTATATTTCGTTCCAAGAGCCACAATCGGCTATTACCGAAGGGCAATTTGCTGCTTGGTATCATGGAGACGAGCTGATAGGTTCTGGAGTTATTTCTTAAATTTATTCTTGCAAATAATTAAAGCTAGTTTTAGCTTCAATTTATCTGAAATAATTAGTTATTTTTACTTTAAAATGTAATACCATTTACGTTTATAATTTACTGTAAAATAAAACAGCCATTTTTTTTCTTTATATTCAAAAGAAAAATCGAGCATAGCATGGCTACGGTTTATTTTGAATATAAAGATAAAGAATGTTTTGTTACGATAAATCCTAAGTTTAAATGGTGTAAAATGCTAGTCATGAAAAAAATCTACCTATTCCTTCTTTTAATTTTTACCCCATTTGTATTTGCTCAAGAAGATGCTTGGATTTATTTTAATACCAAATCCAATACCGAATCGTTTCTGGTTACTCCGTTGCAAATGCTTTCTCAAAGAGCTTTAGATAGAAGAGCTAACCAGAATATCGCTTTAGACAGTAAAGATGTTCCGATTGATAAAACCTATATTTCTCAAATAAAAGCCGTTTCGGGAATTGCAGTTTTAGCAAAATCCAAATGGTTAAATGCTATTCATGTTCGAGGAACGCAAGCTGTTATTAATTCTCTAAAAACATTTGTGTTTGTTAGTAAAATTGATTTTGCCAATAAAACCCTCAATCAAACGGGAAAAATGGCCAAAAATAGAAGGCTGCAAACTGTTGACAAAGTCGTAGAAACCGAAATTAATTATGATTATGGTAATTCTGCAAATCAAATTAAGATGCTTAGCGGGAATATATTGCATCAACAAAATTACACGGGTTCAGGGAAAATTATTGCCATTTTAGATGCTGGTTTTCCGGGTGTAGATACAGCTCAGCCTTTTGAGAAATTAATAGTAAATAATAAAATTTTGGGAGGTTATGATTATGTAAAACGGAGTCCTAATTTTTATACAGGAAATAATCACGGCACGATGGTGCTTTCTACTATTGGTGGCTACAAAGCCAATTCTTTGGTGGGTACTGCTCCCGATGCCTCCTTTTATTTATTTAGAACAGAAGATGCTGTTACCGAAAATCCTGTCGAAGAATCTCTTTGGGTCGAGGCGGCCGAAAAAGCAGACAGTTTGGGAGTTGACATTATAAATACGTCTTTGGGGTACTTTAAATACGACAATCCTTCTTATAATCATACCTATAGCGAGATGAACGGTATTACAGCTTTTATGTCACGTGGCGCAGAAATCGCTTTTAGTCGAGGAATGTTTATTGTTGCCGCTGCTGGGAACGAGGGAGGATCAGGAGATCCGTATATTGGTGTTCCTGCCGATGCCGTTTCGGTTCTTACTATAGGTGCGGTAAATTCGGCAAAAAGTGTTGCCTCTTTTAGTTCAATAGGACCTTCTTCAGACGGAAGGATTAAACCAGATGTCATGGCACAAGGACAGACCACAGTTGTATCTAATGAATTTGGTACGATTACAACCTCTAACGGAACCTCGTTCTCTAGCCCGATCATGGCAGGTATGGTGGCTTGTTTGTGGCAAGCTTTTCCTGATAAAACCAACAAGGAAATTAGAGATTTAATTGTGCAATCGGCAGATCGATTCGCAGCTCCTACAAATGAATATGGCTACGGAATCCCTAATTTCAGTTTGTCTTTGTCAAAAGGTCTAGGAGAAAATGTTCTCTCAAAAAATGATTTTATGGTTTATCCAAATCTAACTTCAGATCTTGTTTCTGTACAGTTTCCCAATGGCTATACGATGGGTACTGCTATTATTTATTCGATTTTGGGGCAAGTGGTTTTAGAGAAAAATATAGTTGGGCAAGAAGCTACAACTATTTCATTAAAGGCATTAAACAAAGGAATGTATTTTTACAAAGTAGAATCGAATGGCTATTCGGAAACAGGGAAAATAATTAAACAATAATTTTTTTGAATAAAAAATGAATAGAATTACACAACTTTTTGGCATAAAATACCCAATTATTCAAGCAGGAATGATCTGGAATAGTGGTCACAAATTGGCAAGCGCAGTGAGTAATGCAGGTGGGTTAGGATTGATAGGAGCTGGCTCAATGTATCCTGAGGTTTTGAGAGACCATATTCAGAAATGTAAAAAAGCGACCAATAAACCCTTTGGTGTTAATGTCCCGATGTTGTATCCGAATATCGAAGAAATAATGAAAATTATTATCGATGAAGGCGTAAAGATTGTTTTTACATCAGCAGGAAATCCTAAAACTTGGACGTCCTTTTTGAAGGCCAATGGCATAACTGTTGTTCATGTAGTAAGTAGTAGTCTTTTTGCATTAAAAGCACAGGATGCAGGAGTCGATGCTATTGTAGCCGAAGGTTTTGAAGCTGGAGGGCATAATGGAAGAGACGAAACGACAACCTTTACATTGATTCCGATGGTGAAAGAACAAATAAAAATTCCTTTAATCGCCGCAGGAGGTATCGCCACAGGCAGAGGGATGCTTGCTGCGATGGTGCTTGGTGCAGATGCAGTACAGGTGGGTAGCCGATTTGCGGCTTCGTCGGAATCCTCTTCTCATGACGATTTCAAGAAAACAATTCTTGCGGTAAAAGAAGGCGACACCCAATTGACACTCAAAGAACTTGCGCCAGTTCGTTTAATCAAGAATAAATTTTATAATGACGTACAGAAATTATACGAAAAATGCCCAACAAAAGAAGAATTGACTAGTCTGTTAGGTAGAGCAAGAGCCAAGCGGGGGATGTTTGAAGGAGATTTGATTGAAGGAGAATTGGAAATCGGGCAGATTGCCGGATTAATTAATGAGATACTACCAGCAGAAAAAATTATGTTGGAGATGATAGCAGATTTTGAAATGGCTAAAGCTAAAATTTCTGAATTTGAGTTCTAAGTAAAGGGTTCAAAATAAACCTTTACTAATAGAACTGCTTTTAGAAATATAAATGTAATAAAATGAACAAAATAAAAATAATTACACTATTTGTTTTATTTAGTGTGAGTTACAATCAAGCCTACAGCCAAACCTATAAATTTGAAACTTCTGGTTTTAGTGTTTTAGAAAAAAAAGAAAAAGGCAAATTAGATAATTGGTCTGATTTGAGTTTGGTCAATCTTCTAGTTTCTTTGGATACGGATAAAAATAGAATCGTAATTTATTCTCAAATCATTCAATTGTTCGAAATTGTAGACTATCACGATGAGAAAGAAAATGAGACAGATCTCGTTTATTCGTTTTCATGTAAAGATAATAATGGAGATGATTGTACAATTTCGATCATTACAAGAAAAAAACAAGAATATAGAAAGCAATTGTATATCAATTATGATGATAGAATTATTGTCTATAATATATCTAACATTTAATAGCGTATTCTTACTATTCAGGGCATTCGATTTTGAGTTTTTTGTCGCAAATTATCACAAATTAGATTCAATTAAAAAAAATAAATTTTACAAATTTTATCAGTTTTAAGAATCTGTGACCCGAGCCTAGAAGGCGAATTGACGAAGAAAATTTAAATGAATGATTTTTCGTCTGTATTTGTGTAATTACTTTACCTGCTTGCTATCGCTCAATGTAATTAAGTTAAGGGATTTTAATTTGAATCTTTGTCAAAGTTTAAAATTTTGGTAAAGATTAATGTATTGAAATTAGCGTTTTAAGTAATAAAATTAATTCAAGTTTATATTTCTCGGAGGGAATTAAAAACTTTGCTACTTAATGACATTGCGCTATCGCTCGAGTAGTGTTTAATACCGTGAGACTATTACTGTTCTTAAATTACTTATAGCTGGAGCTAAAACCATTAAGTACCATTTTATTTCTCTAGATAGTGCTTGAGGCAATTCAAAGTTTTACATAATTGTAAGCTAAAATTAGGCTCTGAATCAATTTATTTATTATGTTGGTAGCTAGAGCGTTTTTTTTGTTTTCAAAAAAAAGATTAGCGAAAACGAGATGTTTAATCAGTATACGTTAAAAAAATATTATTTTTTTATTCTCTGGTTTTGCGATTTTATTTTTAAAACATTAAAGTGTATTTTTGTTCAAATTGAAATTTATATTATGAAAAGAATAATTTTGTTATTGGTATTTGTTAGTGTTTTTAATGTAGAGGCACAACAACGTCCCAAATTGGTGGTAGGTATTGTAGTAGATCAGATGAAGATGGAATATCTTTATCGTTTTTCGGATGATTTTTCGGCTAATGGTTTCAAAAGATTAATGACTAATGGTTATACTTTTCACAACATGCATTACAATTATGTACCTACTTATACAGCTCCAGGACATGCCTCTATTTATACAGGTACAACACCTGCGACACACGGTATTGTAGGCAATGAATGGTTTAATAGAAGCTTAGGAAAAGAGATGTATTGTACCGATGATGCTTCTGTAAAACTGATAGGAGATGGTGTAGAAAAGGAGGGAGCCATGTCTCCAAAAAATCTTCTGACAACTACTATTACAGATGAATTGCGTATGGCGACTAATTTTAAAGGAAAGGTGATTGGAATGAGTATTAAAGATCGTGGTGCTATTTTGCCAGCGGGACATTTTGCAAATTGGGCATTTTGGTACAGTAAAACGGGTGCCTTTATTTCGAGTACTTTTTATGGAGAAAAATTACCAGATTGGGTAACGCAATTCAATCAAGAAAAACATTATATGTCATACATTACCAAAGGCTGGGATTTATTGAAACCAAAAGAAGTTTACAACGAAAGCCTTGCTGACGATAATCCGTACGAAGGGAAAATTGATAAAAACTCGGGGCCTGTTTTTCCGTATGATTTAGGCAAAATATATGCAGAAAAAGGAGCCGATGCTTTAAGAACAACCCCTTTTGGGAATGATATTTTGGCAGAATTAGCCATGAAAGCTATTGAAAAAGAAGAATTAGGAAAAGACGATACTACCGATTTTCTTACCGTTAGTTTTTCTTCAACAGATTATGTTGGGCATACTTTTGGACCCCGTTCTATGGAATTGCAAGACACTTACTTGCGGTTAGATCAAACACTAGAAACTTTTTTGACCTATTTGGATACAACAGTGGGAAAGGATAATTATTTACTTTTCTTGACAGCAGATCACGCAGGAGCAGAAAATGCAAATTATTTAAAAGATAATAAGTATAATGTAAAAAATGTTCCTTCAAAAGACATTGTCGCTGCACTAAATAAATATTCTATAGATACTTTTGGAGTTAATTTGGTTTTGAATTATTCTAATTTTAATCTTTTTTTCAATAAGCAAATTATAAAAGAGAAAGGATTAGAATTGATCAAAGTAAAACAAAGTTTCAAAGATTTCTTGATGGTACAAGAACAAGTAAAAAGAGTCTATACCGAAGAAGAAATTTTGGGAGCTACAGGCACGAATGATTATTATTTAAGTTTTATCGCAAAAGGCTATGATCCGAAACAAAATGGAGATATTGTAATTCTGGACAAAGCGGGTTATATGCAATACCAACCAACCGGAACAACTCACGGTACACCCAATAGTTACGATACCCATGTACCTCTCCTTTTTTATGGATGGCAAGTGCCAAAAGGAGAAAATCATAGTAAAAAATACATTACGCAAATTGCTCCTACGCTTTCGCAAATACTGAAAATCCCGTTTACTAACGGAACAGAATCGGAAGTATTAGAAAGCCTTTTGGATAAATAATAAGCAACTAAAATATCCCATTTCACTATAATGAAATGGGATATTTTAGTTGCTTTTGATTGTACTACTGACATTTTTTTTTAATATTACTATTTTATTTTAAACCGGAACTTTAA
>JAYVGE010000276.1:0-8271 GCA_043772515.1 Flavobacterium sp.
CGTAAAATCCATTCCTTCATGCATTTTTCTTGCTTTTGTAAAGGGGTCTGTTCGGTACCCAAAACCAGATGCCATGTGTTTCAAATTTTCATTTCTTACGGGCTGAATGGCAGGAATGGCAGAAAGAAATTTGCTTTTGGCTTTGGCTAATTTTAATATTTCATCGAGTGATTTCGATTGTATGGCCAGTTCTTTGCTTAGAATATCTACTCTTTTGGTTGTATTTATGACCAATTGCGAGTTGTCGTATCCTTCTAATTCTTTGTATCTGTTAATTCCGTCAAATCCCGATTTTCTTTCCTCTTCTGGGATGGCTGCTGTGTTAAAATAAACTCGGTACAGATTATTGTCTCGTTCTTCGATATCGGCAATAACATCGTTTACCTGATCCATTTTTTTGTTCAAAATGGCATAATTTAATTTTAAATTTTCAATTTCACGAGCTTGTAATCGGTCTTTTGGAGTTTCAAAATAAGGGGTGTTCAGTAAGATGATAAAAGTTAAAAAACCAAATAATCCCGAAGCCAATAAAAACAAGACAATGAAACCTAGTTTACGTCTCTTTTGAACTTTTATTTTTCGATAGGCCAGATTTTCAGAATCGTAATAATATTTTATTTTCGCCATATTTTAAAATACCCTATTTTTGCACTTTCGTAAAAGGTTTGTCGAACAAATTTAATAAATGTTTCAGTTGTTCTGTACTTTTTTTATAATAAATAAATGGGGCAAGGAAAACGCTGTGGTTTGTTTTGCTAAGTTAGCTATTCGTTGTGAAATTTTAATTTGATATTATGCTAATGCTGAATGAATTGTATTGTTCATTCTGGTTAAATAAAATAGCTGTTTATTTTAGAATATAGCCGTTTGAAATAACAATACCCGCACAATTCGTGGTAGAACCAAATTTTAAATTAACAAATTATTAAAATAGTTGCCTAATAGACCGATGTAGCTTATGGAAAATAATTTAGAAAATAACGACCCTCAAAAATATACTTCGCTACTAACACAGGTTGAGCAAACGTATTTACAAGGAAAGACAAAGGCATTTCAGCAAGTAAATCATACTTTGGTATTGACTTATTGGGCTATAGGACAGCATATAATCAATTTTGAACAAGGAGGAAATGTAAAAGCAACGTATGGAACTGGACTTCTAGAGAAATTATCTAAGGATCTTTCTTTACGATTAGGGAAAGGTTTTAATAGAACCAATTTGACTTATATGCGTCTGTTTTTTTTGAAATACCCAATATGTGGGAAGCCTTCACACATATTGTTAGGTGTTGAAAATGAATTAGATACGATAGATAGAGATTTATCTTTAGAATTAAGTTGGTCTCATTACATTGAACTGGTAAAAATTGATAATGAGCTAGAACGGAGTTTTTATGAGAAGCAAACCATCATAGAAAATTGGTCTATTCCGGAGCTTAAAAGACAAAAAAAATCTTCTTTGTTTCTTCGTTTAGCTGCAGGAAAAGATAAAAGTGAGATTTTAAAATTGGCGCAACAGGGTCGGATAATCAATAAAACAGAAGATATTCTAAAGGATACTTATGTTTTTGAATTTCTTAAGATCCAAGAACCTTATCATTTATTAGAAACCGATTTAGAAAAAAGATTAGTCAATCAATTGCAAGAATTTCTGTTGGAACTCGGTAAGGGATTTGCCTTTATAGGAAGACAATATCGCATTACACTGGCCAACCAACACCACTATATCGATTTGGTTTTTTACCACCGAATACTAAAATGTTTTGTGCTTATAGACCTCAAAAAAGAAGCTGCAGGGTATCAAGATGTTGGACAAATGAATATGTATTTGGGGTATATGGAGGTCGAACAAAACGTAGCAGGAGATAATCCGCCAATAGGAATTATACTGGCTAGAGAAAAAGATGAACTACAGATAAAATATGCGATGAGTCATACCAACTCTCAATTATTTGTGCAAAAGTACCAACTCTATTTGCCAAACGAGGAAGAACTTCGTCGCGAAATAGCCTTGATATATGAGCAAGAAAAAGTAGGATTGCATAAATAAAGGTTTTGATAGCAGAGGTTCGCGTGAGGGATAGGAGCTAGCTACCTTGTAGCGCGGATAGCCCGACAGCATTAGGAGAATGGGACTAATGAGCAGTTGCTGAGTTGGTCCCATTTTTCTAATGGTGGCATGCCCAAATGATGATAAAAACGATGGCTTTTTGGCTTTTGGAAAATAGATTTTAGAGAAAATAATAAATAATAATTCAACGAATTACTGAATATACAGCAAAATGAAATCACAAGACGTACGTAAACAATTTTTAGATTTTTTTGAAAGCAAAGGGCATTTAATTGTTCCTTCTGCTCCGATTGTTCTTAAGGATGATCCCACCTTGATGTTTAACAACTCGGGGATGGCGCAGTTTAAAGAGTATTTCTTGGGTCTTGGAACACCAAAAAGCAAGAGAATTACCGATACACAAAAATGTCTTCGTGTTTCTGGGAAGCATAATGACTTGGAGGAAGTGGGGATTGATACCTACCACCACACGATGTTTGAGATGTTGGGGAACTGGTCTTTTGGCGATTATTTCAAGAAAGAGGCGATTCATTGGGCTTGGGAATTATTGACAGAGGTGTATAAAATCCCAAAAGATATTCTTTATGTTTCTGTTTTTGAAGGGAATCCTGATGAGAATGTGCCTTTTGACCAAGAAGCTTGGGATATTTGGAAAACGTTGATAGATGAAGACCGAATTATCCTAGGAAACAAGAAAGATAATTTCTGGGAAATGGGGGATCAAGGACCTTGTGGACCTTGTTCTGAAATTCACGTTGATATTCGTTCGGCTGAAGAAAAAGCATTGGTTTCTGGAAAATCGTTAGTGAATAACGATCATCCGCATGTGGTGGAGATCTGGAACAATGTATTTATGGAATTCAATCGTAAAGCCGATGGTTCTCTAGAGAAATTGCCTGCGCAACACGTAGATACGGGAATGGGATTTGAGCGTCTTTGTATGGTTTTACAAGGAGTTCAGTCGAATTATGATACGGATGTTTTTACACCGCTAATCAGAGAAATCGAAACCATTACAGGTTTCAACTATACAATTAAAGCGAAGGATGAAGCCGAAGAAAAAATAAATATTGCCATTCGTGTAATTGCAGATCACGTGCGGGCGGTAGCCTTTGCTATTGCCGATGGGCAGTTGCCGTCGAATACCGGAGCAGGTTATGTGATTCGTAGAATTTTGCGTCGTGCCATTCGTTATGGTTTTACTTTCCTCGATACCAAAGAACCTTTTATATACCGATTGGTCGAAACGTTGAGTGCTCAGATGAGTGGTTCTTTCCCTGAGATTCGTTCGCAAAAAGCATTGTGTTCGAATGTGATTCGGGAAGAGGAGAGTTCTTTTTTGAGAACATTAGATCAAGGTTTGGTATTGTTGGATGCTGTGATAAATACGAATTCGGGTACTGTAATTGATGGTAAAAAAGCATTTGAATTGTATGATACGTATGGTTTTCCTATTGATTTGACGGCTTTGATTTTGTCTGAAAAAGGGTTGGAGCTAGACGAAAAAGGATTTCAAGAACAATTGCAATTGCAAAAAGAACGTTCTCGTGCGGCCTCTAAAGTAACGGCAGGAGATTGGAATATTTTGGTTGAAGATGATGTACAGGAATTTGTAGGGTACGACCGATTGAAGCACAATGTTAGAATTACTAAATACCGTAGAGTGGATAGTGTAAAGGATGGAGAGATTTATCAGTTGGTTTTTAATGCTACACCGTTTTATGGTGAAAGTGGAGGACAAACAGGCGATAAAGGATATCTAGAAGCTCAAAACGGAGATATTATTTATGTAATTGACACTAAAAAGGAAAATAACCAAACGGTTCATTTGACGCAATCATTACCAAATAATTTAACAGATAGTTTTACGGCCATTGTAGATGAAAATCAAAGAGCTAAAACGTCATCAAATCATACGGCAACCCACTTGTTGCACCAAGGATTGCGAAAAGTATTAGGAACTCATATTGAGCAAAAAGGGTCAATGGTTCGTTCAGCTTCTTTGCGTTTTGATTTTTCTCATTTTTCTAAAGTGTCTGATGATCAAATTAAAGAAGTGGAGGACTTTGTGAATGCGAGAATCCGTGAGAGTTTGCCTTTGATCGAAAAAAGAGCAATTCCAAAAGACCAAGCGATTGAAGAAGGTGCGATAGCCTTGTTTGGAGAGAAATATGGAGATTTGGTTAGAATGATTAAATATGGTGATTCGGTAGAGTTATGCGGAGGAACACACGTTCCTAACACGAGCGATATTTGGCATTTCAAGATTGTTTCCGAAGGTGCTGTTGCTGCAGGAATCAGACGTATAGAAGCAATTACCAGCGATGCTGCAAAAGACTTTTTTGAGTCGCAATTGTTTTCTTTCTATGAGATTAAAGAAGTATTGAAGAATGCTGTTGATCCTGTAAAAGCCATTCAAACACTGCAAGATGAAAATACGTCTCTTAAAAAACAATTGGAGGTTTTGTTGAAAGATAAAGCTAAAAATATGAAAGGCGACTTGGCTCAGGAATTGCATGAGATTAATGGGATTCAATTCTTGGCTAAACAAGTAGATTTGAGTCCAGAAGGAGCCAAAGATTTGGCGTATGAGTTGGGTACATTAGGAACTAATATGTTCTTGGTTTTGGCTACAGCCGAAGAAGGAAAACCAATGTTAACCTGTTATATCTCTAAAGAATTGGTGGCTGACAAAAAACTAAACGCGGGTCAAGTAGTTCGTGAATTAGGGAAGTACATTCAAGGTGGTGGTGGTGGGCAGCCTTTCTTCGCTACCGCTGGAGGGAAGAATGTAGATGGGATTGCAAAGGCTTTGGCTAAAGCGAAAGACTTTTTGATTTAAGATAAGGATTTAATATTAAAGATTTTTGATTTTAAAGTTATATCTGAAATTAAAAATCGTTAATCCTCAATCTTAAATCTTTGATTTTTTTTCGTATATTTAATAAAATTTTGTCAAATGACCCGAGAAGAATTTATCAATAAAAACGCCCATCTTTTTTGGTATATCAAGAAAGATGCTATTCCTAAAATAGGGAATGAAGTTTTGGTGGAATTTATTTTTAATTATGGTACTTGGGAAGATGTTAAAGAATTGATTAAAATTATTGGTTTTCAGGAATTGAAAAAAGTCTATTTGAGTATCACAGATAGAAAAATTGGTAATTATATTCCAGAAATTTACAATTGGTTAGGTTTGATAGTGAAAAAGTATGCTACTTGAAACTGTAATTATTTAATTCTCAATCCACCAACCGAAACTAGTATTTCTTGATTATCATTTTGATGATAAACAAAACACCCAAATATTCCAATATCGAATTGGTGTATTTGGGTGTTTTGTTATAGCATTCAATGGATAGCCTGAATTTTTTATAAAGTTTATTTTTCTTGTAAAAAATGTAATTATAATAGTATATTAGTTATGTTTTTTTCTTTTTTTTGCAAAGCAAATTAAAAATATTGTTTTGAATTTGCTTTGCAAATATATTATGTTTTTTTTGTAAAATATTAAATTAATTAATTTATGAAGAAAATACTTTTTTTATTTAGTGCTGCATTAGTAGTACTTGCTTCTTGTTCTAAAGATGATACTAATTCATCTGATGCTGCCCCTTTGATATTGCCTAAGACAATGAAGTACACCTTTCCATCACAGACCGATGAAAATAGTTTTTATACATTTGTTTATAACGGAAATAAAATTGTGAGTATAAAATCTGAAATTAATAGAGTCGATTATACTTATAACGGAAATGTAATTGTAAAGTCTACATCTTATAATACCAATAGTGGTAAAGATCTGAAAAACAATGAATTTGTTTATACTTATGCAAACAATAAATTAGCGACATCTTCTAATGTATTAGGGATTGTTACACAATATCCTGTAGGTCAGTATAAATGGAGAAATGTATATTCCTACAATATTGACGGCACCATTAAACAAGAATCTTATAATACTAATATTGAAACTGGTATAGAGAATAAGAGTAATTCTGTAAATGTGAGTACTTTCGTAAATGGAAATTTGGTTAAATTAGTTTCAACTGATACAAGCTTAGGAGCTAATTATGTAAGTATCCAAATTGTTGAATATGATTCAAAAAACAATCCTTCAAAAAATATTTTAGGATTTGATTTACTATTGGATAATGAAAGTGAATATTCGACGAATAATATTGTAAAAAAGACTACTACCACTACAGGGTCTTGGTCTTCTGAATCTTCTTTTAAAAGAGAATATATTTATGACACTAATGGATATCCAACTAAAATAACTTCTTATAATAGTGACGGAACACCAAGTGTAATAATCGAATATACCTATTAGTTAGATTATTTCTAACCTTAAAAAATAGCCAGATACTCTTAGTGTCTGGCTTTTTTAGGTATATAAAAAATAATAATAACTACATTTGTAAATCATTTATTCTTAATTTTTAGTGTTAAAAATGAATTTCAGAACCCAAATTCCCATCGCCAAAAATCCAAATTCTATTGACTACAATTCCAAAATTGTTTCTTTAGGTTCCTGCTTTGCAGAAAACATGGGAAATAAATTCCAGTATTTTAAATTTCAAAATACCATCAATCCATTCGGAATTATTTTTAATTCTGTTTCTATTGAAGGAATTATCGATAGAGTGGTTAATGATGGTTTATATATTCAGGAAGATATTTTTTTTTATAATGAATGCTGGCATTGTTACGAGGTACATTCGGATTTAAGCCATTCGAATCCAGAAGAATTATTGGCAAATCTGAATCAAATTCTCAGCGATACCAAAAAGCAATTACAGAAAGCTACGCATATCATTATTACCTATGGAACGTCATGGGTGTATCGAAATATCGAAAAAAATGAGATAGTCGCAAATTGTCATAAAGTTCCCCAAAAACAGTTTGCCAAAGAATTACTTTCTGTAGCAACCATTCAAGAAAGTATAGAAAACACAATTCGTTTGATTCAAACTATAAATTCCGATTGCAATTTCATATTTACCGTTTCTCCAGTGCGCCATCTCAAAGACGGTTTTGTAGAAAATCAAGTGAGTAAAGCATATTTGATTACTGCTATATTCCAAATAGTCAGATCTGAACGCTATAAACTGAATACTGAATATTTTTTCAGCTATGAAATCATGATGGACGAACTTCGTGATTATCGTTTTTATGCAGAAGATATGATACATCCAAGTCAAGTGGCTATTGATTACATTTGGGAACGATTCAAGGAATCAGTCATTTCGGAAACGACTTATGTTACTATGGATGCTGTTGAAAGCATTCAAAAAGGTTTGCAACATCGTTCATTTAATCCCAATTCAGAAATCCATAAAAAATTTGAATCAAATCTTCAAGCGAAAATCACTACATTAGTGGCTCGGTATTCATTTATGAAATTTTAATTATGCTAAAAAGGATAATAGTCGGAGCAGTTCTAGTAGTGGTAATAATTTTGGTATTTAAGTTTTGTGAGTTCAAGAAAGAGGATGATTCTACGATGGATTACAATACCAATCTCATTCAGCAACAAATTGTAAATGTGGGTAAATTAGTGGTTACCGAAGGACATTTCTCGGAAGTTGTGACCTATAAGAATCAACAAAAATACATGTTGGATATACTTTCTTTTGAGAAAAAAGCGCTTGTGATTGTCAATGCAGATATTACGGTTTCTTATGATTTGCATCAAATGAAATACAATATTGATGAGAAAAACAAAACCATTACGATTGTAAGCATTCCAAAAGAAGAAATAAAAATAAGTCCAGACATTAAGTTTTATGATGTAGAACAAAGTAAACTGAATCCTTTTACAGGAGAGGATTACAATAAAATCAATACATCTGTAAAGGCTAATTTAGCTAAGAAAATTGAAAAATCTTCGTTGAAATCCAATGCCCAAAACCGTTTGATAAGCGAACTCTCCAAGATTTTAATTCTGACCAATACGATGGGGTGGAAACTGCAATACGACGGTAAGGTCATTGCAAACGAAAAAGAATTGCAGCAAGATTTGAAACTTTAAAAGAGTTTGACACAGATTATACCGATTATGTATTCAATATAGTCCAATAAATAGGGTGCTATTTTTATATTATACCAAACCTAATTATAATACAACCCAATCCCTCCTCTATCGAAAAGAGAAAACCTGAGGTGAGGAGAAAAAAGTCAGACTATATTGTAATTGC